>JAHKKM010000078.1 GCA_020027645.1 Pseudomonadota bacterium | reverse complement strand
CTTCGAGACACTCGATACCAATTACGCCTTGCGCTGCAGCCGGCAGCATCCGCTCAGGATCGAAGCGCTCGCTGATATGTTTCTCGAGGCCCAGCCGCTCCAGGCCTGCACATGCGAGAACTATGGCGTCGTACTCGCCCGCAGCGAGCTTCTTGAGCCGGGTGTTGACGTTGCCACGCAATGGCTTGACCCGCAGGTCTGGCCGCAGCGCCAGCAGTTGCGCCTGGCGTCGCAGACTCGAGCTGCCAATTACAGCGGCATGCGGCAAATCTGCAAATTTTCGTCCGTCGCGGGTCAGCAGCGCATCGGCAAAACTTGCTCGCTGCAGCACTGCCGCGATGCAGAAGCCGTCCGGCATGTCGGCTGGTACGTCCTTCATCGAATGCACGGCGATATCAGCCGATCCGTCCTGCATGGCAACTTCAAGTTCCTTGATAAACAGACCCTTGCCGCCAATTTCTTGCAGGCTGCGATCGAGTACTTCATCGCCCCGGGTTGTCATTGGCACAAGGTCGACGGCGGACACCTCAGGCAGACCGCGCAACTCGCGGGCCACATGCTCTGCCTGCCAGAGGGCAAGGACGCTTTTCCTGGTGGCGATCCGGATACGCACGCTGCCTATTTACCTTTGAGCCGACGACGCAGCTCCGCAACGTGGCGACGGCTGACGATCAGTGGCAACTGACGTCCCTTATCATGGTCTCGCAATCTTACTTCGAGTTGGCCGTCGTCATTTCGTGACAGAGCTTCGATCCGGCTCACTGCGACCAGTGCGCCGCGGTGTATGCGGACGAATTGCGCAGCAAATTCCTTTTCGAGTGATTTGAGAGAATCGTCAATCAGGTCCTCTCCGTTATTGTGAATAACCGTGACGTATTTCTGATCGGCCACAAAGCGCAGTACATCTGTAATGGGAATAAGCTTGAGTTCCCCCTGACGTCGTGTGCAGACATGAGCGCGTTGCTCAGGCATTCCCGATTGGGCTGCGACTGCGCCAAGTTTTTCCCGACTGAGTCGCGCAGCCTGGCGCAGTGCCTTGTCGAGTCGCTCGCGGCGTACCGGCTTCAGTATGTAACCGACGGCGTTGGCTTCAAATGCCTGGATTGCGTACTCATCGTAGGCTGTAGTGAAAACAACAGCCGGAGGATCATCGAACGCATTGAAATGCTGCGCGGTTTCGATGCCGTCGATTCCGGGCATGCGAATATCAAGCAATACGACGTCGGGTCGCAACTTCTCCGCCATCAGCAGCGCCTGCTGACCGTTCCCGGCTTCGCCGACAACCGAGTGCTCGCCGCTATCGCCAATCATTTGCCGGAGACGATCACGCGCTGGCGCTTCATCGTCGACAATCAGAATATTCATGCGAGTTGCTCGTCGTGCGGAAACCGCAAGCGTACGCAGTAATGGTCAGCCGATTCGTCGACATCCACTGCCGCACGATTCCCGTATGCCAGATCGAAGCGTTGCCGGATGTTTGACAGCGCCATCTGGTTGCCGTCCTTGCGGCGATATGCGTCTGCCGCAACCGGGTTCCGGATTTCGATCAGCAAACCGTCGTCAATTCGACTGCCGGTAACGACGACTTCTCCACCGTCTGCGAGGAGCTCGATGCCGTGGTAGATGGCGTTTTCCAGTAGCGGCTGGATTGTGAGACTCGGGATCAGGGCGCGCATGGGAAGATCGTTCACTTTCCAGCGAACCTGCAGGCGATCGCCAAGACGAAGCTTTTCGATGCGCTGGTAAATTGCCGCGACTTCCAGCTCTTCCTTGAGCGTCACGCGATTTTTCGGACTGCCCAGATTGGCGCGCATCAGATCTGCGAGGTCCTCGACCGCTTCCTCGGCACGCGCCGGATCGGAACGAGTCAGCGATGCGATCGTGTTCAGGCTGTTGAACAGAAAGTGCGGCCGGATGAGTGCTTGCAAGGCGCTGATGCGTGCCTGTGCTTCCAGCACGATGCTGCGCCGCCACTCGCTGGATATGTAAAGGTACCTCATGGCCAGTGCGATCACGATTGAGCTGATCGCAATCGTCCTGACCAGAAAGCCCGCATGAGTATCACTGATGATCGCGACATCGCGGAATGAACGAGTCAGTTGCCAAGTGCCCTCGGCGATGGCAACGCAAAGCAAAAGCAGCAGCAGAAATGCAATGACAAACGCCTGCGTCTTGCCAAAGCGTTCGATCCAGCTGCGGAGTCTGCACAACAATGCGGTCCCCAGCAGAGCCATCCAGACAACGTACATGGCCATCTGGCCCAGGTCACCGAGGAAAGCGCCGGCCTCGGGGCGTGCGGCGAGTGTCAGCACAATGGCGACCAGTGTTGCGACCAATACGATGATCAGGACGGCGCCGGCCGCACAGAAATCAGGCAGATATGCCTGTGATTGCGGATTGGTGGTCTCGCTGGTTGCGGCCAATGCCAGGCTCCGGACTATTCAAGCCGACATTGTAACTTAGTAAAAACGGCGTCAGACCACAATTAATTAGGGTGACAGTAACCCTAATTGACCGGGAATGAAGTCTACGATTCAAGTTGACATTGACCCTAATGAATTAGGGTTACTGTCACCCTAATTAATTGTGGTCTGGCCGCGATTCTAATCGCCGATCAGGGCGAGCAGTACTCTTCTACCTGATGTTGCACGTTCTCTCTGGCGGCCTGTGTCTCGGCTTCATCGAGGTAGACCCGCTCGCCGTTGGCGTCTTCGCGGTACAGCCGACGTGACTGCACGAACTTTTCGAGCCTTGCGCGATACATCGTGCATTTCTCTGCCCGTTCGCGAGCTTCGGTGCGCAACTCTTCCTCGCTCGGTCCCTGCGGTTCGTTCGCAGCCGCCTCGCGGGCAACCTCACGGGCATTCGCCTGCTGCTCGAGTCTTGCCGTGGCCTGCGCCTCGATGTGCGCGGGATCGGTAGGTCGTGACGCGATCTGCAGTTGCACTTCGGAATCGGCACCACTTGGCCGGTCACCGTATTGAACGTTGCCGTCCGCATCGACCCATTTGTAAATCTCGGCTGCTGCCGCACTTCCCGTCATGGCAGTTGCCAGTAACAGTATTCCGGCGGTCTTTAACGCGTTCTTGAGGGTGCTCATAAGTGTCATAGCTTGGCGTTGCATAGAGTGGATCCTTCCGGGCGGGTCGGCACCTGCTGTGATCCATCAGCAGAGAGCGCCGGCCTGCCACAGCCTGCTATAGCGCTGAAGATAGGCTCATTACAGCATGTCACACCGGGCACCGGCGTGATTTCACTCACAGCCTGATTTGTGAGTGAATTCGCAGTAAAAATATTAGCAGGCTGTGCCCGGCCCGGGCAGCCGGCCGCGCAATTTGGACGGTAGCCAATTTTTTTCTGCAGCCCATCCGTTAGTATGAGTCTGTTGCCGAATATGGGCGATTATTACCCAATAACTCAGTCCTGGGTGAACTCCGGGTAGGCCTCAAGACCGCACTCGCTGCGGTCCACCCCCACGTACTCGTGCTGTTCTGCCACGCGAATTCCGAACGTCAGTTTTATGACCAGCCAGATCGCGAGGCTGGTGAGAAAGACCCAGGCGAAGATCGAAACCAGGCCGGTCAGCTGCTTGAGTACGGTGGCGTTACCGTTCGACCAGGGCACCGCCAATAATCCCCACATTCCGGAGGCACCGTGCACCGATATAGCACCGACCGGGTCATCGATGCGCAGCTTATCGAGTGTGATAATCGAGACGATGACCAGTCCGCCGCCGATCGCGCCGATGGTTGTCGCAAGCAACGGTGTCGGGGTCAACGGTTCGGCGGTAATGGCAACAAGGCCTGCGAGTGCGCCGTTCAGCGCCATCGTCAGGTCGGCCTTGCCGAACCAGAGTCGCGCGATCACAAGGGCGAACACCAGGCCACCGGCGGCCGCCATGTTGGTGTTGACGAATATCAGTGCCACCGCATTGGCATCGCTGATACTGCTTAGCCTGAGCTGCGAACCGCCATTGAATCCGAACCAGCCGAGCCAGAGGATCAGTGTGCCCAGGGTGGCGAGCGGCAGGTTGCATCCCGGGATCGCGAAGATCTGGCCCTTGCTGCCGTACTTGCCTTTGCGCGCACCGAGCAGCAGCACGCCGGCGAGTGCTGCCGCGGCGCCGCAAATATGCACGGCGCCCGAACCCGCGAAGTCCAGGAAGCCAAGCTCGTTCAGCCATCCGCCGCCCCATTTCCAGAAACCCTGCACGGGGTAGATAAAGCCGGTGAGGAATATGGCAAAGATAAAAAATGCCCAGAGCTTCATGCGTTCGGCGACAGCGCCGGAGACGATCGACATGGCGGTGGTGACGAAAACGACCTGGAAAAAGAAATCAGCCATCGCCGAGTGGTAAGTTTCGCCGCCACTTGCCAGAACTTCGGCAGCGCTGTGATCCGTGTTGCTGACGAGACCGCTGCCGACAGACAACAGGCTTTGGAACACACCGCCTGTGTAAGCATCCGGGTACATGATCGAATACCCAAAGAGCATGTACATGATGGAGCCAATCGCGTAGAGACCGACATTCTTGGTGAGAATCTCGGCAGTATTCTTCGCACGGACGAGACCCGCTTCGAGCATCGAAAATCCGGCGGCCATCCACATGACGAGCGCACCGGTCACAAGCAAATAAAAGGTATCGACTGCGTAGCTCAGCTCTGTCAGCTGCGCAGCAAGATTTGTTGCATTGTCCACGGATGTCTCCCTGTTACCTGCGTGACCTTGCGACGGATCAGATCGCGGCCGCGCCGGTCTCGCCGGTTCGGATGCGAATGGCTTGATCGAGATCGGTTACAAAGATTTTTCCATCGCCGATCTTCCCGGTGCGCGCCGCGTTCGTTATTGCCTCGATGACCTGCTCGACAATGGATTCATCCACAGCCAGCTCGATTTTGGCTTTCGGCAAAAAGTCCACGACATATTCCGCGCCACGGTAGAGCTCCGTATGACCACGCTGTCGGCCAAATCCCTTTACTTCACTGACCGTAATTCCCTGCAGACCAATGTCGGCCACCGCCTGCCGCACATCGTCGAGCTTGAAAGGCTTAATGATCGCCGTGATCATCTTCATCGGGTTCCCCTGTCGTCGCGTCGTGAAAAACACCAGGCTTTGCCGGCTTGCAGCAGCCATTTTGGGCAACCTGCGGTGCCCCCAAAGTCAAAGTGCAGCATCCGTGCCATTCCGAAAAAGACGTTTCCTGACAATGACTTAAGAAAAACGTCATCAGACCAGCGCACCGCGACGGTGCAGCCCGAGAGACTCGTGCCCGGAATCGGGCGCGGAATCGGGCGCGAATCCCAATCGGGGTCTAACGGCACATTTCACGGCTGGCGTTTTGTTGCGTGCTCAGGTATCAACTACCCATGACTGACGATTCGATTGAAAAACTGGCGCGCAGACTGGCCGAGTCCTTGCCGCAGGGCCTGCGATCGGTGCGCGACGACCTGGAAAGGAATTTTCTTGCGGTGCTGCGTTCGGGACTCGGCAAACTCGATCTGGTTACACGCGAGGAATTCGACGTGCAGGAAGCAGTGCTGGCACGCACACGGGAAAAATTGCAGGCGCTGGAAGCTCGCCTACAATCTCTCGAGCAAGGCAGTGCCACGACAGGTCGAGCAAAGTCCGGCGGCACGACGAAGAAGAAAGCCCGGAAAAAACCTGGCGTAGCCACAGGAAAGTCAGAGGGATAGCACGCGCCGCGAAATGCAATGAGCGCGGATGCCAGGGAGTGGCAATGTTTACAAACGCAAGCGCTGCCGGTGACCTGATCGCCGCTACATTCTCATGAGTGTTGCGATGCTCATGAGCCGCACACAACTCGGCATTCAGGCGCCGCCGGTTTCGATCGAGGTTTTCCTGTCCGGCGGTCTGCCGACATTCTCCATTGTGGGACTGCCCGAGACCGCCGTTCGTGAAAGCAAGGACCGAGTACGCGGCGCCATCATCAGCTCCGGTTTCACATTTCCGCAGGGCCGGATTACCGTCAACCTCGGGCCCGCAGACCTGAAAAAGACCGGCGGGCGATTCGATCTGCCGATTGCGCTCGGGATACTTGCGGCCAGCAAAATCGTTCCGACGGACGGTCTGCTGGCTACCGAGTTTTATGGCGAGCTGGGCTTGAACGGCGATGTGCACCCGGTGCCCGGAACATTACCTGCGGCTTTGCGGGCAGCCGAAGCCGGACGCACTGTCATGGTGCCGCGAGCCAACGGGCTCGAGGCCAGCCTTTCGTCGGCCGAGGTACTACTCGCTGATAGCCTGCTGCAGGTCACCGCACACCTCGCCGGCACCGCGTGTGCTGACAGGCTGCGACAGTCACGGCCCGCGCCGACGTCGGGCAACGTGCCGGACATGTGTGAAGTCCGCGGCCAGCCGCTTGCGCGTCGTGCCATGGAAGTGGCGGCAGCAGGAGGTCACAACATCCTGCTCGTCGGGCCACCAGGCACCGGAAAAAGCATGCTGGCGCGACGGCTGCCGGGAATCTTGCCGCCGATGAGCGAAGCCGAGGCTCTCGAAACCGCCGCGATCGACTCGATACTCGGACGCAAACTCGACCTTGCATTGTGGCGACAGCGCCCGTTTCGCGCGCCGCATCACACTGCGTCGGCCGCCGCACTGGTTGGCGGCGGTTCCGACCCGCGACCCGGAGAGGCCTCGCGTGCGCACAACGGTGTGCTATTCCTGGATGAACTGCCGGAATTCAGCCGGCACGTACTGGAAGTCCTGCGCGAACCGCTGGAAAGTGGTGCGCTGACCATCTCCCGGGTCGGCCGACAGGCGGAGTTTCCGGCGAATTTCCAACTGGTCGCGGCAATGAATCCCTGTCCTTGCGGTTACCTGGGAGACGTAGGCGGTGATTGTCGCTGCAGTGCCGACCGGGTCAGCCAGTATCGCGGCAGAATCTCCGGACCCTTGCTCGATCGTATCGACATTCTCGTCACTGTCCCGCGACCGCCAAAGGATTGCCTGCGGCCGGATGCGCCGGCGGCGGAAGCAAGTGCTGCAATCGCCGCACGGGTTGCAAAGGCGAGGGCAAAACAACTCGAGAGGGCAGGTACAAGCAATGCACGCATCCCTGTCAAAGCACTCGAGGAGTTATGCGAAACAACTGCCGACAGCTGGGACCTGCTGGAGCGCGCGGTCGACCGGTTCGCGCTGTCGGCACGTGCGCATCACCGCATCAGGCGGGTCGCCCGTACCATTGCCGATCTTGCAGATGAGGACATCGTGGCCGCGTCGCACATGGCGGAAGCATTGTCACTGCGGCAGCTATTGTGACTGGGACACCATGTAATCGACGGCGTCACGCACTTCCTGATCCGAAAGATCCACGCGCGCACCTTTTTGCGGCATGAATCCGGCCGATCCGGTGAATCCGTTGATGGCGTGATCGTATAAAGTCGTCTTTCCCTGCGCGATGCGCGGTGCCCACATGGCCGCATCGCCAAACTTCGGCGCACCGCCGATGCCACTGCCATGACAAGCGATGCAGGCTTCGTTGTAAACCTGCGGTCCGGTCAGGGTCGTTGCAACAGGCTCGGTGGCTGGAGCCGCCGCAACCTGTGGTTCGCCGGCATGCGCTTCCTCGCCCGGGAGATAAACCTGACCAAAAGGCCGCAGTCGTTCCTCAACGGCAGCGCGATACTCGTCGGTCGCAGTGGTAAAGACCTGTTGTGTACGGCTGGTCATTTTCATTGCAAGCACAAGTATCGCCACCGCGATAAAAGCCAACACACCGATTACCAGTGAATAAAGGTCAAAAAATTTCTGGTCGCGCTTCAAGATTTTTCTCCGGGTTCTTATTCTCGGTCAGTTCGGCAATCACGCACGAGCCGGAAGGGCGGGCATTATATAACAGGATCAGAAAGTTGTAGGAGCCTGCACCGCGGGCGACGGCGCCGGACCTGCGTAATGTAATATCAGCCAAATGACGCCCGTCATTGAGAATCCCTGTTTTCCGAGGTTGCGCAAGTGAATCGCAGACCCGAAAGCGTGTCGCTGGTTCTTGGGGGTGGCGGCGCTCGAGGCCATGCCCACATCGGTGTGATTCGTGCGCTCGAGGAACGAAACCTGAGGGTCCGGAGCATTGCCGGCACTTCGATGGGCGCGGTCATCGGCGGGATTTATGCGGCGGATGAGCTGGATACCTATATGCGTTGGGTTATGCAGCTGCGAAAGACCGATGTCGTGAGGTTACTCGACTTCTCTTTCACCCGGACATCGTTGTTCAAGGGTGAACGCATCATCGAGGTACTTAAAGACCTGATCGGTGACAGGCAGATCGAGAATCTGCCAGTGCGGTTCACTGCTGTTGCAACCGCTATCGAGGAGCAACGCGAGGTGTGGCTCAACAAAGGCTCCCTGTTCAACGCAATCAAGGCATCGATCGCGGTGCCCGGTGTATTTTCGCCGGTCACCATCGATGGCCGGCTGCTCGTCGACGGCGGCCTGGTCAATCCGATTCCCATCGCGCCGACGTTGAATGACGCGACCGACATTACTATTGCCGTGAATCTGAGCGGCACAACAGAGCACTATCGACCGGTCGAGAAGGACTCTGCAAACAAGCCACGGAAAGAGGACGAGGGTTACCGCGCTGCCATTGGACGGTTCGTCAGCGGCCTCCTCGAAAATGAGACTGATGCCGGCGGGCCACCTGGCGCCGTGGATCTGTTGCTTCAATCCTTTGAAGTGATGCAGGGTTCGATTGCACGACTCAAGCTTGCTGCCTACGCTCCCGATATCGTGGTCGATGTGCCGCGCGATTCCTGCAGTTTCTTCGAGTTTCACCGCGCTGAGGAAATGGTGGACCTCGGTTATCGAAACGCCATCGCCGCCCTGGAGAATGCAGAACTGTAACCGGTGTTCCCGTGGATACCGGCCGCAACAGGCGAAAGAAAGTCTCGTATTTGCTTTGCCATGGCCACGATGCGAAAGTCTGGAGCTGCTTTTGCCAGGGGGATCAATCATGAAAAACCTTTGCAGAATTTCCCTTGCCGTCTGTTGCGTGATCGTCATTGCTGCATGCAGTCGCGAGTCTGCGGAGTCAGACAAGTCTGCAACGGAATCGCCGGTCGCGGTTGCCGACCTGGTGCTGCGCGGCGGCAAGGTCGCAACCGTCGATCCGGCGCTCGGCAATACCGAGGCGATTGCGATCACCGGTTACCAGGTTGCGGCCGTCGGCAGTGACGAGGACATCGCGGCATACATCGGCCCGGAAACAAAAGTCATTGAACTGAACGGGCGCTTCGTCATGCCGGGATTCATCGAAGGTCACGGACATTACCTCGGACTTGGGCGATCCAAGCAGATTCTGGATCTGCGCAATGTGAAGAACTGGCAGGAAGTGGTCACCATGGTGTCGGGGGCGGTCGACAAGGCAAAACCCGGCGAATGGATTTTCGGCCGCGGCTGGCACCAGGACAAATGGGACAGCGTGCCGGAGGATGCGGTGGATGGCGTGCCGCGCAATGACACATTGAACGAAGTATCGCCGAACAACCCGGTAAGCCTCGGCCATGCCAGCGGTCATGCGGCATTTTTCAACGACGCGGCTCTCACCGAAGCGGGCATCGATGATGACACGCCGGATCCTCCCGGCGGCACCATCGTGCGTACGCCGGAAGGCAAGGCGACCGGACTGATGCGGGAAACGGCACAGCGTCTGTTGAACGATGCGATCAACGAGTACAACAGCCGATTGTCGCCGGAACAGATGGAGCAACTCGATCGCGAACGCGTCATGCTGGCGGCCGACGAATCACTGCGTCACGGCGTGACGTCCTTTCACGACGCCGGCGCGGATTTCGAGACCATCGATTTTTTCAGGAAGCTGGAAGCGGAAGGCAATCTTCCAGTGCGCCTCTACGTCATGGTCCGGCGCGAATCGAATGAGGTCATGGCCGAAGCGCTGCCACACTACAAGATGCTGGTGGAAGGCAACGACTTTCTGACCGTACGTTCGATCAAGCGCCAGATCGACGGTGCGCTCGGGGCGCACGGCGCGTGGCTGCTAAAACCCTACGTCGATCTTCCGGAGTCCGAAGGCCTGGTCCTCGAGACCGTGGAAGACATCGAACGCACTGCCGAGATTGCCGTGCAGCACGGATTCCAGCTCAACACCCATGCTATTGGCGATCGCGGCGTTCGCGAGGTGCTGAACATTTACGAACGGGTATGGAAAAAAGCGGGAATCGGTGCGGCAATTGATGGCAAGCCGCTGCGCTGGCGCATCGAGCATTCCCAACACATCGATCCGGTCGATGTGCCGCGCTTCGGCGCACTCGGCATTATTGCAGTGGTGCAGGCAATTCACGGCACCTCGGATGGGCCATGGATTCCGACACGGCTCGGCGAGGAGCGTGCGGCGGCAACCTCGCAGCCATGGCGTGACCTCATCAATACAGGTGCGCTGATTACCAATGGCACCGACGTGCCAGTCGAACCGATCGATGCTATCGCCTCTTATTATTCATCGGTATCGCGAATGATGAACAACGGCAAGCGCTTCACGCCCGAACATTCGTTGACTCGCGAGGAGGGGCTCGCGGCCTACACGATCAACAACGCCATTGCTGCATTCGAGGAAGATGTAAAAGGTACGCTGACGCCTGGCAAGTACGCTGATCTCGTGGTGCTGTCACAGGATCTGCTGACGGTCGAGGAGGACAAGATTCCGCAGACGACCGTTGACATCACCATCGTCGGTGGCCAGGTTCGCTACCAAAGATAAGGTTGCCGATGTTCGCTCGCCGCTTCGGCAAAGCTCGCGGAAATCAAGAAAAGCAATAAGCGGAGAATTCTCATG
>JAHKKM010000077.1 GCA_020027645.1 Pseudomonadota bacterium | reverse complement strand
CGATTGTTCAATGTGACAACACTGAATTCCGGTCCCAGGCCGCGAATATTCACATACTGTGCTTCGCCGTTCCTGGTTCTGGTTACGGTCACACCGGGGACATGGGATAACGAATCGGCCACGTTCGGATCCGGGAATCGCCCCAGCTCCTCGGACGCGATCGAATCAACAATTGAGCGTGCATTCCGCTTCTGTTCCAGAGACTGCAGCAGGCTCCCACGCTTACCTGTGACCAGAATTTCGTCGATGGTATCGGCAGAATCGAGCTGCTCCTGAGCACTCGCCACCGGAGACACAACGGTTGCCGCGCAGAACGCGACGCCGGCAGTCAATGCCCTGAAAGTCAAAGACTTCCGAACCGGATACTTTTGTTTACGTTTCATTTCTGTCTCCCCCACCAAGGCGCCAATTTGCAGCGCAAAAACGTTGTTTCGATTTTGTTATACAACCAGTTTAATCGAAAGATCGGAAGCGAAACATAACGAAACTTCTGATGGAAAGGACCCGGCAATACCCTGGTTGGAAATTGCGGAACACAGGAAATTAGGCGTACCTGGCACGCGCAGGCCTGGCGCAGAACAGCCGGGTGTTTTTCAACACCCGGCCAGGTCTTTTAGAATCGAGATGCGGTCAGCGTCACGTCCGCAAGCGACCACATGTGCCCGAACATGGTCTCCTCGGCACTTGCGTCCTTGCCCTGCGCCTTGAGACTCTGGATCAGGCCGAACATTGCCCAGCCGTTGTGCGGGTAGATTTCGAGGTCGCGCCGGTAAACCGCCTCGGCGGCTGCGGCGTCGCCCGCAGCAAGCAGTGCTTTGCCGAGAGTATGCCGGGTCGGGTAATACCAGAACGGCGGTTCGGTATAGGGCAACCTGTCCTGCACAGCAACCGCGGTTTGGAAGTGCGAAACGGCCGAGTCGTATTCTTTTTCAGCCATCGCGATTTCGCCCTGCGCCAGTTCATCGGCAATCTCCAGCAACAGGGTTGCGGGGTACAGAAGAGTGTCGAGGAACACCACGTCGGTTGCCTGGCGCAGCGGCACCAGCGCCGCGTGTTCCTGCCGCGCCGCCTCGATCTCGCCCTTGGCAGCGAACGCAGTGGCGCGCACGTAATGCCAGATTGCGTTTGAGTACTCGAGGTTCTCGGCCGGTTTCGGTTCGGCGAGGATCTCGTCCCAGCGGCCAAACTGCACCAGTGAGAGCAGCGGAATGGTGTGGAAGAATTCGACACCGGGAAATTCCTCGATCATTTCCAGACGCACATTGGCTGCGACCCTTCGCGCCGCTTCAATGGCGATGGCACTTCGGCCCTCCATGCTGGATGCCGCCCACAGGAAGTGAATGTTGTGCGGGTAATACATGGCCGGATAAAAGCCCTGAGCGTTACAGGCGGCGATATAGGCCTCGTCGACTGCAGCGGCGCGGATGTTCGCTTCGGATGCGTCGTTGTAACGGCCGACACGCCAGTAAATGTGCGACGGCATGTGCACCAGGTGTCCTGCGCCGGGTACCAGAGTTGCCAGTGCATCGGCGGGACCTTCCGCACGCTGCGGGCTGGACGACGCTTCGACCGCGTGTATGTACAGATGAAGTGCCATCGGATGTTGCGGTGAGCGGCCGAGCACTGTTTCCAGCGCCGCAATGGCTTCAGCTGCCAGCGGCTTCGGATTCTCGCCGTCCAGCCAGTAATCCCAGGGCATGGTGTTCATGATGCTTTCGGCGAACAGCGAAGCCGCGTCATCGTCGTCGGGGTATTTCGCCGAAAGCGTCCGCATGGCATCCACGTAGGCCAGGTCCAGCGGTTCGCGCGGCGTGGACAAGTCATCGTTATAGCGCGTGGCCATGGCGTCGATATAATCGCGTTCCTTCTCGCTCACACCAGCTTTCAGCGAGATGGCTTTTTGTATGGCGGCGTAAGCCTTGTTGCGCTCGTCGTCCGACATCACGGCTTTGCCGTTGCTGGTCACATTGATATTGGGACCAAGGGCCAGGGCCTCGCCCCAGTAACACATCGCGCATTTGGGGTCGAGTTTCTGTGCCGCACGAAAGGACCGCGCCGATTCGGCATGATTGAACGCAAAATCGATGATCATGCCCTGGTCGAAGTAGCGCTGCGCCGCCGGATCACTGGTCGTTATCGGGTGATGATGATTGCCCATGCCGTCAAACAGCGGCGCGCCAGCGCGCGCGGCCAGCTCCAGCGGCGTCTCGGCCGGTTTTTCGCGAGCGCAGCCGGACACCAGGACGGCCAGTGCGAGCGAGACGAAAATAGTCGTTTGTCGTGTGGTCATGTCGGTCCCCTGGATGCCGGCCTTCGAGACCGGTCGAGTGATTTCTTGTGGTTGATTATAGCTAAAGCCACGGATTCAGCGACTGGCTCCCCGCATTGGCCGGTGAATACAGTGTCAACAGATCCGCGTCGAGGGCAAACGGCAAAAGCTCATTCGTGAACTCCACCAGCCGCATCATTTCGACAAGCGCCGCTACCGGGTAGCTGGTCGACCAGGCACGGGCCTGGGCATCGTTAAGTGGAGTCCAGCTTCGTGTCTCTCCAAGTGTCAGCCGCGCAAACTGCGGGCCGCCCGGCCAGGTCAGTCGCGTGGCGTTCGTGTCACGCAATGAGAAGTTCGGCGAGATCATGACAATGGCCGCGACCTTGTTCATTTCCTCGCGGCCCGACATCGCCAGCGCCAGGGTTGCGCCGGTCGAGGTGGCGATGATGACGATACGCCGGCCGATCACCGCGCCGACCGCAAGTGCCTCGGCTGCATCCGCCAGCCAGTCTTCTGCCGAGACCCCCGCCAGCGCCAGGGTCTGCAAGCCATGGCCGGTCAGGCGCGTTTCGAACAGGTTGGCGCCGAACTGACGCGCAACAATCTCGGGTATCGGTGCGATCTCCTGCCGTGTAGCAGAGAAGCCGTGGATATATACCACGGCGAAATCGGTAATGCTGTGATCGCCCGGATTTGCCCAGAGAATTCGTTTTTCGGCGTCCGGGATGATCGGTGTGCGCCGATTCACAGCGGCCTCGCGTTGTTCGAGCCAGAGCTCGAGGTCGTCGCCGGGTATCACCGGCGCAACGTCGTTCTGCAATTGACGTGGCGCCGTGACCAGCGCGGCGATAGCCAGGGCAAGGACCGACAGAGTCAGGATAAGTAGAATTCGTCGCATGATTATTACTGCCGGCGCACTTGGCGTAATTTATTTACGTTCCCGTCTGCCTATGCCTGTTCAAGCTTCAGAATGACGTTCCGCTGTTGTTCGGTTACTGGAAATATCGAAAGGCGGTTGCCGCGCTGGTTAAGCCGAAAATCGGCAAGGCCAGGATGCTGCTTCAACTCCGCAAGCGTGACGATGCGAGCGAATTTTCGGACAAACTCGATGTCGACCAGCAGCCAGCGCGGGTCGTCCTTGTTACTCTTGGCATCGAAGTAAGGCGATTTCGGATCGAATTGCAACGGATCTGGGTAGGCCTCGCGGGAGATTCTTGCAATACCCGCAACGCCGGGGTCCGCACAGCTTGAATGATAGAACATGACTTCATCGCCGACTTTCATGTCGTCGCGGATCATGTTGCGAACCAGGTAATTGCGTATGCCGGTCCAGGGTTCGACCTGGTCACGAGCGAGGTCGTCGATGCCGTACTCGTCCGGTTCCGATTTGAACAGCCAACAGTTCAACGAATTTCTTCCATTCACTATCGATTCGAGCCGCCGCGAGTCTATCACGCGGCAATTGCCAGGCGCGTTTCACGGCAATGCATTTCAGGGCGGGATTATGCATCGCATCGGACGCTACCGGCCATTGTCGCTGTGCTAACATTGGGCCAGTTGCGGAAGCGCCGGGCGCATCCGGAACTGCTCAGCTTCAGGATCCTGTATTTTCATTCGGGAGCATATCGTTGGGAAATCTTCTTGCCAGCATCTTCGGCGCATCGCCGGTCCAGCCGCTCGAGAAACACGTCGATATTGCGTATCAATCGACCAAGCTGCTGATACCGTTCTTCGAAGCGGTTATTGCCGGCGACTGGGCTCAGGCCGCCGAGATTCGCGCCAGGATCGTTGCTTATGAAAATGAGGCTGATGACCTCAAGAAACAGATTCGCCTGGGTCTTCCCAAGAGCCTGTTCATGCCGGTGCCGCGCGAGGACTTGCTCGAAATGCTGCTGGTGCAGGACAAGATTGCCAACCGGGCAAAAGATGTTTCCGGCCTGGTGCTCGGGCGAAAAATGCAGATCCCTGCCGTCATGGCCACGGATTTCATGAGCTTCGTGCGGCGGACAGTCGATGCTGCCAAGCAGGCGCGCAAGAGCGTACGCGAACTGGATGAGTTGTATGCCACCGGTTTTCGCGGGGCTGAAGTTTCGCTGGTGTCGAACATGATCGAGGAACTCGATCGCATCGAAACCGAAACGGACGACCTGCAAATTCGAGTTCGCGCTTCGCTTTTCGGGGTCGAGAGCACACTGGACCCGGTCAATGTCGTATTTCTATACCGTGTCATCGAGTTGACCGGCGAGATCGGCGATATGGCCGAGCGCGTCGGACGTCGCCTGGAATTGCTGCTGTCATAAGAACATAAGAAAAAGCCGCAGATACCCGACAGGTACGCGGCTGGGGAAACAATGGACGCTGAACTCATCTATATCGGCCTCGCGGCTGTCTTCGGCATATTCATGGCCTGGGGAATCGGGGCCAACGACGTGGCCAATGCAATGGCAACATCCGTTGGCTCCAAGGCCCTGACTATCAGGCAGGCGATCCTGGCTGCCGCCGTCTTCGAGTTTTTCGGCGCAGTGCTTGCTGGTGGCGCCGTGACAGCAACGATCCGCACGGGCATCGTCGATGCCGATCTTTTCACAGACACTCCGGAATTGCTGATTTACGGCATGCTTGCCTCGTTGCTGGCGGCAGGAATCTGGCTGCTGATCGCGTCCAAATATGGCTGGCCGGTATCGACAACGCATTCGATCGTAGGTGCGATCGTCGGTTTCGCCGCTGTTGGTGTCGGCGTCGACGCCGTGCAATGGAGCCAGGTCGGAGCGATCGTTGTGAGCTGGGTGGTATCACCGCTCACCGCTGGCATAATCGCGTTTCTCGTCTATGAAAGCGTGCAGCGCCTGATACTGCGCCAGGACGATCCGCTGGCGAAGGCAAAGCGATATGTGCCTTTCTATATATTCCTTGCAGCGTTTACCACCACGCTGGTGACTTTGCTGAAGGGTTTGCAACATATCGGGCTGGAGCTCAGCGTGCGCAACAGCTATTTCCTCGCGATAGCCATAGCAGCGTTCATTGCGATCGTGGGGGCGTTGGCGATCCGGCGCATCAAGCCCGACCCGAAGATCGAAAAGAAACAGCACTTCTATACGGTCGAGCGGGTGTTCGCGGTCTTGATGATCGTGACCGCGTGCTCGATGGCGTTCGCGCACGGCTCGAACGACGTCGCCAATGCCATCGGACCAGTGGCTGCGATCATCTCGGCCGCCCAGTCCGGTCTCGTCGACAGCCAGTCGGCCGTCCCGGTATGGGTGTTGATGCTCGGCGGCAGCGGAATCGTCATCGGCCTGGCGACTTACGGCCGCCAGGTCATTGCGACCGTCGGCGAGAAGATTACCCAGCTGACACCCAGCCGCGGTTTTGCAGCAGAGCTTGCGGCGGCCAGCACCATCGTCATCGCGTCGGGCACGGGCATGCCGATATCCACCACGCATACGCTGGTCGGTGCGGTCCTCGGTGTCGGTCTGGCGCGCGGTATCGATGCAATCGATCTGCGCGTCGTCGGCAGGATCATGATCTCGTGGGTCGTCACCATACCGGCCGGTGCGGCCCTGTCGATTCTGTTCTACTTTTTGCTTAAGAATATTCTGCCGTAACCGGACGTTTCACTCAGGCAAAGTTTGTCGCAGTCCGGGCCAGGTCGCTCTCGACCTGGTCGATGCGCCTGCGGAAGCGCCATGTCATCATCACGATGGCGGCGGCGGAACCTGCAATAAGGCCGAGCCATAGTCCTTTCGCACCGGCGCCGTAAGGAAAGCACAACAGGTATCCGGCACCAATGCCGACCAGCCAGTAGCCCGCTGCGGCAATCCAGAGTGGCGAGCGCGTGTCGCGCAAGCCGCGCAGCGCATTGGCGATGACCAGCAACATGCCGTCAAACAACTGGAAAGCCGCAGCGTACGGGGCAAGAACAACGGCGATCAGCATTGCGCCCGCGTTCGCGGGGTCCGCAGTGTCGAGGAACACGCCGATAATCTGCGCCGGGAATAGCCACAACGCCCCGGATGCAAGAATTGTTGTGACGGCGCCGAACGCGAACGCGATGTATGCCGATTGCCTCGCCGCAGGCACCGATTGCATGCCGATGCCATAGGCGACCCGCACCCGCACCGCATCGCCGATTGCGATCGATGCGCTCAGTGCAACATAGATGACCGTATACACAATCTGCTGTGCCGCAAGTGTGTCCGCGCCCAGCATGCCGACAAAGACCGCGGCCACCGTGAACATGCCGGCGCCAAGTATCTGGGTGGCAGTAACCGGAAGGCCCAGCTGAAGTATTTCAGCCAGTGTGCGCCGGTCAACCCGCCTTGGCAGGAGTGATGGACGGCATGCAGTGAATGCACTGGAAAACGACACGTGAACTGACATTGCTATAAACATGAGCCAGTTGACGATCACTGTGCCGTACGCGGCACCGGCAACACCGAAAGCCGGAAATCCCAGTTTGCCGAAGACCAGCACGTAGTTGATCGCCAGGTTGAGGACCAGCGCAACGGCAGAGATCAGCATGATGACCGATGTTCGGGCCATCGCCGTAACCAGGCTCCTCAACACGGCAAACCAGAGTACCGGCAGGACACACCATGCCAGCGGCCGCGAATAACTGATGACCAGTTGCAGTACGTGCGGATCCTGGTTGGCAAGGTGCAGCGCCGGGCCGAGATACCAGATGCCGAGCATTACCGGCACACTCATCAGCGTGGCGATGATGAGTCCCTGTTCCACCGCATGCCTGGCCGCTTGCGGATTGTTCGCGCCAAGACTCTGCGCGGCCAATACACCGACGATGGACACGACGCCCATCCCCATCAGCAGCAGCACATAGAACCAGTCGGCGGAAAGACCGACAGCAGCGAGTTCGTTGCTGCCGAGTCGCCCGACGATAATCATGTCGGTAATCAGCATGCCCATCTCGGCAAGATACGCAGCGATCAGCGGCAAACTGATCGACAGGATGGTGCGTGCTTCGCGTGCACGCGGAGGTAATTGACGAATGGACTGCATGATGCTGCGGATTCTATCGTGCAGCGCTTGCCATGGGCTGCGGGCGATTCACATTGTGATGTTGTGTTGCTGTGTCGTCTGTTATTGTCTTTGTCATCCGCTCTAACCGGGAATCTGCAGGCATGTCTGAGCCATCAATCCTGGCTGGTGTCAGTTCAGCAACAAGAACGACGAGACGCTATGTCCTTGGTGTACTCGTGGTGGTGTATACATTCAATTTCATCGACCGGCAGATCCTTGCGATTCTCTTGCCTTCGATTAAAGCCGAGTTCGGTATCGACGACTGGGTACTCGGATTTCTCGCCGGGCCGGCTTTCGCCGTTTTTTATGCAACGCTCGGTGTTCCGATCGCATTGATTGGCGATCGCTGGAACAGGCGCAACCTGATTGCCATTGCATTGGCTGTCTGGAGTGGCATGACAGCACTTTCCGGAGCCGCGGCGAGTGTTGGCCAGTTAGCGTTGGCACGGATCGGTGTCGGCATAGGGGAGGCGGGCTGCAGTCCACCGGCGCACTCGATCATCTCCGACTACTACCCACCCGAGCAACGCTCGGCCGCGATGGGAACTTATACCGGCGGCATTTCGATCGGCATCATGATTGCTTACCTGGCCGGCGGCTGGGTCGCGCACAATATCGGCTGGCGTGAGGCGTTCTTTATCGTTGGCGTGCCGGGCCTGCTGCTGGCGCTGGTCGTAAGGTTCACGGTTCGCGAACCGGCGCGCGGCATGTCGGAGGGCCGGGCCGATACCGCCGAACGGCCCGGGATGTTGTTTGTCGCGAAATTCCTGCTCCGCAGCCAATCATTTCTTCACATGGCTGTCGGTTCCGGCCTTGCCGCCTTCGGCGGCTACGCGGTTATCAGTTTCTTTCCCAGCTTTCTTAATCGCAGTCACGGCATGAACGTTGCCGAGATCGGTGTATATCTCGGCCTGATTATCGGTATCTTCGGAGCCGCCGGCTTTGCCGGCGGCGGTTACTTCGCGGATCACATCGGCCGGGTGCGGCGCAAAAACTCGCTGCTCGGTGTGGCCGTTGCGACCCTCATCAGCTGGATATTCATGGTTCCGGTGTTCCTGGTGGCCAGCCCCTACGTTGCCCTGGCCATATTCGTCATACCGGCGACCCTGTCAAATTTCTACCTGGGAACGACCATCGCACAAACGCAAAGCCTGGTGGGTCTGCGGATGCGCGCAGTGGCTTCGGCAATCCTGTTTTTCATTCTCAATATTATTGGCCTCGGCCTTGGCCCGCTGGTCACAGGAATACTCAGCGACAGCCTCGCCACCGGATACGGTGCTGAATCGATGCGCTATTCACTGCTGATCATCAGCCTGGTTGTGAGCCCCTGGTCGGCTTTGCATTATTACCTTGCGGCGAGGCACATCGAAGCCGACCTGGCAAGGGTCAACGGCGGCGCGCGGAATTGAGCTAGACGGCGCGCAAGTACCAGTCGAAATCGACCGGGCTGATGGTATTGTGAAAACGCCGCGCTTCCTCGCGACGATTGATCGTGTAGGTCCGGCAATAGTCTTCGCCAAGATACTGCGGCAAGATCTCGCTCTTCGAGAACAGGTCGATTGCCGAATCCCAACGGTTCGGAATTTTTCGTTTAAGCTCGATGATCGCGCCCTCCGGCACCATTTCGCCCGGGTCGCAGCGATTCTCGATGCCATAGTGCACGCCCGCGAGGATGGCCGCTGTAACCAGGTAGGGGTTTGCATCGGCGCCCGAGGTGCGGTGCTCGAAACGCAGGTTTTTTGCGTCGGCTATCGGCACTCTCAATGAAACTTTGCGGTGATTGATTCCCCAGTTCGGTTCCACTGGTGCATACATTTCGGGGCGGAGCCGCCGATACGAATTGGCGTTGGGTGCAAATATCGCGGTGGCTTCGGCCATGGTCCGTGCAAGCCCGCCTATGGCATGTCGCAGCTGCGGTGAGAACGGCGGGCCTGCGAGTTTTTCCTTGCCCTGAGAGAAATAGTTCTGACCGCTCTTGTCGAGCAGGCTCATGTGAATGTGCGTGCCCGATCCGGATTGATCTTCGAACGGTTTCGCCATAAAGCAGGCAATGTATCCGTGCTGTCGGGCCACCGCCTTGACCGCGCGCTTCAGCAGTACTGCGTGATCGCAGGCGAGGATCGGGTCCGCAACATGATTCAGGTTGACCTCGAATTGTCCCGGTGCGAACTCGGAAATGGCCGTCCCTATCGGAAGCGCCTGTGCCGCGCAGGCGTCATTCAGGTCATTGAGAAAGTCTTCGATGTTCCATAAATCGTCCGGGTGATACACCTGCGGCCCTGGCTGTGGACGATTCGTGCCGAGGACTTGTGATACCACCGGTGTCGGTACGTCGGAACTTGCATCGAGCAGGTAAAACTCCAGTTCGACCGCCGCGACTATTTTCGATACCAGCTTGTAGGTCGGCGCCGCGGCGCGTTCCAAGACGGCGCGGGGATCCCCAAAAAATGGCAGGCCGTCCCTGGTTTCGAATCGCACCATTGCCTGCGCGCTCGGTCGCTTGGCCCAGGGCACCGGTGCAAGGCTGCCGCCGACCACCCGCACGTTGATGTCGGGATCGCCGTCGTCGGAGCCGAAACGAATTCCGGGCACCGTATTGCCCAGCGTGTCCAGGAACACCGTGCCTGCCGGCATGCAAAAGCCGTCGCTGAAAATCTTGTTGAACTCGTGACCGCGCACGCGTTTGCAACGCAGCACACCGGCCATGTCCGGAATGAGTAATTCCATCACGTCGGTGCCGGGATATTTCCGCAGGAATCGCTCGAGTTCCGGATTGCTTGGCGCGGCCTTTCTTTTTGTCATTATGATTTCCTGATCGCGGGCGCTTGTAACGCCATCGTATCGTCATGGCTGTGCAAGCGGCAAACGGCAAGGCCAAGCAAAGGGTGCCCGGCCCGCGATATTGACTGCAGACCAGTCTGCCCGGGCAGGGTCAGGCCGATAGTCGATTAGTCAGGCGCTTCGTGCCATAATATGAAACATCGCAGCATAATATGGTATTACGGCAATGAACGACGCGCGTCCACCTCAAGGCGCCCAGGCGGCCCTGCGGGCGGTCAGGCTCCTGAAACGCTTCAGCATCGAGCGACCGGAAATGTCCCTGGCCGAACTGAGCAAGGCGTCCGGCCTCAACAAAACCACGACCCATCGATTGTTGCGCGCATTGCAAAGCGAAGCGCTGATCGATCGGAACCCGGCAACCGGCGCCTATTGCCTTGGCGCGGGCCTGATGGCGCTGGGCGTGCAGGCGCTTGCGAGCAGCGATCTTCGCCGCCGGGTGCGACCCGTACTGCGTGCTCTCGCGCGCGACAGCGGTGAAACAGCAACGCTGGAAGTCCCGGTGGAGGACAGCATGCTGATACTGGACGAAGTGGCGGGACGACACGTCGTCGGCGCGGCAGGGAATATCGGCACGCGTTGGCCCATGCATGCCACCTCGACAGGAAAAGCCTATTTGGCTTTCGATGATGGATGCCTCGAGCGCCTCTCGGACAAGTTGCATCCGCTGACACCCAAGACGCTTACCCAGCGCGAGGATTTTCAGGCCCAGATCGTCGATATCCGGAGACGCGGCTTTGCCATGACGGTCGACGAACTGGAAGACGGATTCGCGGCGGTGGCGACAGTCATTCGCGGTCCGCTCGGCGATGTGCAAGGAGCGTTATCGATCGGCGGACCAACACAGCGTATGGACGCCGCCAGGCGCGCCGAACTCGGCTCGGTGCTTTGCCACGCCGCCATGCGCCTCAATCCCAGGTTTTAAAAAAGGTGTCAGGTTTATTTTCCTGAAAATCGGAAAATAAACCTGACACCTTTTTCCTATTTCCGCAGTGACGGCGAGTCCGCCTGGCGGTCCGGATGAGCATCAGTGAAAGCCTGCAATGCCGTGCAATGCCTTTCGATTGACGTGATTACCGGGTATGGCGCCAGGTCCAGCGAATAACGGCGCGCATTATGGATCTGCGGAATGAGCCAGGCATCGGCCAGGGTCAGCGAATCGCCAAAGCAGAACCTGCCGGCCGACGACCGCTTCGCCGCAAGTTTTTCGAACACGTCGAAGCCAGTGGCGATCCAGTTGCAGCACCATTGCGCGACGCCTTCATCGTCCTGCGAGTATTCAGACCGCAAATAACGCAAGACACGCAGGTTTTGCAACGGGTGAACGTCGCAGCCGATCGTGTGCATCATTTCCCGCACCTGTGCTCGCGCAACAGGATCAACCGGTAGCAGTGCCGGTTGCGGGAAACGTTCCTCAAGGTACTCGGCAATTGCGGCTGTCTGAGCCAGCAGGGCGTCACCGGTATCCAGTACCGGCACCAGTCCAGCCGGGTTGATACTGCGAAATTGCTCTGCCTGCTGTTCATTCGTGGTCAGATCCACGGCGTGGTATTGCCAGTCGATCTTCTTGACGTTCAGCACGATGCGGATCCGATAGGTCGCACTGCTGCGGTAATAGCCGAAAAGTTGCATTTCGAGTCTCGCCATCGAGTAGTCGATTGTTCACAGGATAGCAAGAGGACTATGGTTTTGTGCAACCACGACAAAGAAAGCCCGGTATGGGTTAGAATTCGATTTGCGACAGACAGTGTTTCGACGAGGAAGGAGTACTTCAACATGCGGTTGATGACAGCTGTGACATTATTGCTTATCAATGCGGTGTGCATTGCGGATGAAGCGACCACTGCACAGAAAATATCGGCTGCCATGCAGTCCAGCGTTCGTACAGCCGAGGAAATTGCCAGAGACGAAAACAGAAAGCCGCTGGAGACACTGGGATTTTTTGGGCTGCGCGACGACATGCGCGTGCTCGAGTTGGTGCCTGGCGGTGGCTGGTTCACAAAAATATTGGCACCTACCCTGCGGGACAGCGGCAAATTGTATGTCGCGATCGGCACCGCTGACATTGCCGGCACCTTGCTGAAGCAGCCTGGATTCGATCAGGTAACCGCTCTGGACATCGGCGCCGAAATGGTTCGTGACGGCGAATTTCGCACGCACAATATCGCAAGCTTCGACTTTGGCGTTCGCGATATCGATCTGGCCCTGACGTTCCGTAACATGCACAACTTCACGCCACAGGGCAGGGCCAACATCAATGCGGCTGTGTTCCAGGCACTGAAATCGGGTGGCCATTTCGGCGTTCTGGATCACACCAGGCGCCACATGGAACCCATGACCATGGAGAACCGGCGCCGTACCGATCCGGTCCTGATCATCAAGGAGGCCCTGGATGCCGGCTTCGAACTGGTGGGGTACTCCGACTTGCATTACACACCGGACGACGAACTGAGGTACGAAGTCGGGCGGCGCTCGGTCACCGGGAACACCGATCGGTATATGCTGCTGTTTCGCAAGCCATAGGCAAAAAGCCGCAGAAACAGCCGTGATTTCCGCTGGAAACCGGGCTCCGGCGGCTTCGGATTTCTGAACTCGCGATGTACAGCGGCGACGCGGCTGACGTATGCTTGCGCCCCCGGGCGTGTCTGCCCGCAAAATTAAAGGGTACGGCCGCCGCGGTCATTTATGTGCAGTCAGCCAATTATTGGCGTCCCAGCCGACCGGCGAGTCGTCGATCCCCACCCGTTTCACATGGTGGGCGAAAAATACATAACGGCCCTGCGCGATGGAGCAGGGGCAATACCTTTCCTGATACCTGCTCTGGGCGACAGCCTCGATCTCGACCAGGTGCTGGACAGAGTCGATGGCATTCTTTTGACAGGCAGTGTCACCAACGTAGAGCCGCATCATTACAAGGGCGAGAAGAGTCTGCCCGGCACATTGCATGACCCGGAACGAGACGCGACTTCGCTGCCTTTGATCGACAAGGCATTGGCGCGCGGTACGCCCGTGTTCGCGATTTGCCGCGGATTTCAGGAACTGAACGTGGCCCTGGGCGGGACGTTGCACCAACG
>JAHKKM010000017.1 GCA_020027645.1 Pseudomonadota bacterium | reverse complement strand
CGGGATATCACAGTCACAAGGAGAATCCCGCCGATCCGCTGGACAAGCAATATGGACCGTCACATCCCGTCAGTCTTATGGATGGCGGCTTGCTGCGGAAACTCGCAGGTACACCAACGGTGATGGTGAATTCCCTGCATTCGCAGGCCGTCGCACGACTGGCACGCGGTGTCACAGTGGAGGCAGTCGCAGACGACGGCCTGGTAGAAGCTTTTCAAGTGGACGGGGCGAGGTCCTTCGCTCTGGCAGTACAGTGGCATCCGGAATGGAAAGTCACGCAGAATAATTTTTCTAAAGCGATATTCGAGGCGTTCGGTGACGCCTGCAGGGATTACGCGAAGAATCGCTAGTCTTCTGATCCGGCAATTTTTTTGTCGCGGGTCGCAATACATAACAGGTGTAATGTGAGTGAACTGGAAAAACTTCAATCCTGGTTGCAGGAGCGAAGAATTGAAGATGTTGAGGCATTCGTGCCCGATATGGCGGGAGCCGCCCGCGGCAAGCTGATGCCGGCCGATAAATTCGGCACCGGCGAAATGAAACTGCCGGAAGCCATATTTGCCCAGACAATTTCCGGCGACTACGTCGTCAACAAGAACAACGTTGAGGACCGGGACATGTTGCTGATTCCCGATCCGAAGACCTTGCGGCCGGTTCCCTGGGCGAAGGATCCTGCTGCGTCTGTCTTCTTCGATTGCTACAAGCGCGACGGCACGCCCGTGCCGACCTCGCCGCGACATGTCTTGCGGCACGTGATGCAGCAATACAAGGACAAAGGCTGGACGCCTATTGTTGCACCGGAGGTCGAGTTCTATCTGATCAATCCGCATCCGGATGCCAATCTGGAAGTTGAGCCACCCGAAGGTCGACTGGGTCGCACTGAGACCTCGAGCCAGCCGTACAGCATCGATACGATGAACGATTTCGATCCTTTTATTAATGATGTCTATAAGTACTGTGAAGCTCAGGATATTCGTATCGACACGCTTTCACAGGAAATGGGGCCAGCCCAGTTCGAAATCAATTTTTTGCACGGCGATCCGGTTACGCTTGCGGACCAGGTGTTTCTGTTCAAACGTACCGTCAAGGAAGCAGCCATCGAGCACGAAATGCACGCGACATTTCTTGCTCGTCCGATGTCGGAGGAAGCCGGCAGTGCATTGCATATTCACCAGAGTGTCGTCGATGAGCAGGGCAAGAACATTTTTTCGCGCGAAAATGGCGAACCCAGTGAATTGTTTGTGCACTACATCGGTGGTCTGCAAAAATACATGCCGGAAGCATTGCTGATTTTTGCTCCTTACGTGAATTCGTACCGGCGCTTTCTGAGTTATTGGGCGTCGCCGGTCAATCTGGCCTGGGCAGTGGACAACCGCACCGTCGGATTGCGGGTTCCGTCATCCGGACCGCAGTCACGGCGTGTCGAGAACCGGCTCGCGGGGTCGGACGTGAATCCGTATCTTGCCATTGCAGCAACGCTTGCCTGTGGCTATCTGGGGATGATCGAAAAGGTTGAGCCCAGTGAACCGATTACCGGCAGTGCCTATGACCTTCCGTTCACGCTGCATCAGCACATTCATGCGGCGATACAGGCGATGGAGGGGAGCACGGCCATGCGCAAGACGCTGGGCGACGAGTTTGTGACTTTATATTGTGCGGTGAAGACAGAGGAATATCGTGAGTTCCAGGAAATTGTCACACCCTGGGAGCGTGAAGTCCTGATGTTCAATGTCTGACGATTTGTCCGATACGCGGTCAACAAGGTTTCAGCATGTGACGCGCCGATGACGACGCCGCACTGCTTGGCTACTATAGCTTTCGAAGCAAAATCTACCGGAAGTCCCTGAACAGGAGTCTCTATCATGGCGGTGGTTCAAAACCGCTCGCGTTCCGAGTGGCAGGATCTCGATCGCGATCACTATCTGCACCCGTTTACCGATCATAAGGATCTGGGTAAGAAAAAGAGCCGCATTATCGCGCGGGCAGACGGCGTTTATATCTACGACGTCGATGGCAAGAAGATTCTGGATGGCATGTCGGGCCTCTGGTGCGTCAACATCGGCTATGGCCGCGAAGAACTCGTTTCGGCTGCGACCAGGCAATTGCGGGAGCTGCCGTATTACAACAGTTTCTTCCAGTGTGCCCATCCGCCGTCGATCGAACTGTCGCGGATGCTGGTCGAGGTTACGCAGCCGCAGTTCAACCGGGTCTTCTATACAGGTTCCGGATCGGAGGCCATCGACACGATGATTCGCATGGTCCGGCAGTATTGGCAACTGCTCGGGCAGCCCGGTCGGCAGACGATCATCGCGCGTGTCAACGCATACCATGGCTCGACCGTCGCCGGCGCCAGTCTCGGCGGCATGAAGGCAATGCATGGCCAGGGCGGCGCGCCACTCCAGGGCATTGAGCACATTGCACAACCCTACTGGTTTGGCAGTGACCGCAAGCTGCCACCGGACGAGTTCGGACTGCAGGTGGCCCGTGAGCTGGACACGAAGATTCGCCAGGTGGGCGTCGAGAAGGTGGCCGCATTTGTCGCCGAACCGATTCAGGGTGCTGGCGGCGTTGTCATACCACCTGCTACCTATTGGCCGGAGATTCAGAAAATTTGCGACAAGCACGGTATTCTGCTGATCACCGATGAAGTGATCTGCGGCTTTGGCCGGCTTGGGGCCTGGTTTGGTGCAGATTATTACGGCGTGAAGCCGGACCTGATGACGTTTGCAAAAGGCGTGTCCTCAGGCTACCTGCCGCTGGGCGGTGTAATGGTTGGCGATCGGGTGGGCGACGTACTCATAGAAAAGGGCGGCGAGTTTTTCCACGGCTATACCTATTCCGGTCACCCGGCATCCTGTGCCGTGGCGATTGAAACGCTGAACATTCTGAAACGGGAAAAACTTGTTGAACGCGTTCGGGACGATATAGGGCCGTACCTTCAAAAGAAATGGCATTCGCTTGCAGAACATCCGATGGTCGGCGAAACGCGTATGGTCGGATTGATGGGTGCCCTCGAGCTTGTTAAGAGCAAGTCACCGATTACCAAGTTCAGCAGCGATCAGGGCGTTGGTGTCATCTGCCGCGATATCCTGGTCAACAACGGACTGGTCATGCGCGCGGTTGGCGACACAATTGTAGTTGCGCCACCACTGGTACTGACGCATGCAGAAGCGGACGAGCTGATCGACAAGGCGAGGAAGTGTCTTGATCTGACTCTGGCGGCCGTAAAAAAATAGCCGAGCCGGATCAGCAGGCCAGTGCATGGACAAGAAAAGCATCGACAATGCGATCACGCGCGGCAGCCTCTATGGCACGACGCCGGAGCCGACTTATGCCGGCGTGTTATCGTTCTCCCGTCGCAAGTACACCAAGGATCTGACAGGCGCTGATCTGGTCGTTACAGGAGTACCGCTGGATACTGCGACCACCAATCGCCCGGGCGCCCGTTTTGGACCACGCGCCATACGTGCGGCGTCTTGCATCACCACTTGGGCGCAGCCATACGGGCTCACGTTTGACCCCTTCGACCGTCTCGCGGTCATCGACTACGGCGACTGCTTCCTGGAATTCGGCCGGCCACAGAATGTGCCGTCACAAATCGAGGAGCATGCATGGCAAATCATCAGCAAGGGCCCGGGTCTTCTTTCGCTTGGAGGTGACCACTTCGTTGCCTATCCACTGCTCAAGGCGCATGCGCGTAAACATGGCGCGCCGCTGTCATTGCTGCATTTCGACGCGCACAGCGATACCTGGGCGGACGAAGCCGGACGCATCGACCACGGCACAATGTTTTTCCATGCTGTAAAGGAAGGCCTGATCGACCCCGCCACCTCGGTACAGATCGGGCTGCGCACGCACAACGAGGACACGCTGGGATTCAACATCCTGGACGCCGGCTGGGTGCACGAGCACGGCGCTGCCGCGGTCATTCGCGAAACGAAAAAAATCCTCGCGAAGCGCCCGGTTTATCTCAGCTTCGATATCGATTGCCTGGATCCAAGTTGCGCTCCCGGTACCGGCACACCGGTATGCGGCGGACTGAGCACACACCAGGCAATGTCGATTCTGCGTGGCCTCGCCGGAATCAATCTCGTGGGCATGGATATGGTGGAAGTCGCTCCGGCATACGATGTCGGTGAGATCACGGCGCTGGCTGCTTCACAGCTGGCAATGGAAATGATTGCGCTCTACGCGAGTCGTCCGGAAAAATAACAGCGCTCAGAAACTCGGTGGTGTGCAGACCGTCACCAGCACGCAATCTTCGCTGCCGGTATTCCTGAATCGATGCGGCAACCTGCTGTTGAAGAGATAGGCATCGCCCGCTGACAGGACCCGGACCTGGTCGCCAACAGTTACTTCGAGACGGCCCTGCAGGATGATGCCGCCTTCCTCGGCATCGTGACTCAGCATCGAACGGCCGGTGTCCGCTCCTGGCTGATAGCGTTCGTGCAGCAGTTGCAACTGGCTGTCGGAAAGATCGCTTCCCACCTGGCGAAAGCTGATGGGTCCACTGCTGATGACGCTGAGTTCGTCGCTGGCGAAAAAGAACTTTTCCGGTGGCCGGTTTTCGGCTGCAAAGAAATCCGCGAAGGACACGCCCATGGCATCGAGGATGCGTTTCAGCAGCCCCATCGACGGATCCGTGCGGCCGTGCTCGATCAGGGAAATAGTGGCGTTCGATACCCCGGACTTGCGTGCCAGCTGGCGTTGCGAAAGGCCGTGGTGGCTGCGCAGAGTTTTCAGGCGGGGGCCAATCGGATCCATGCAAAGCTCGCTGTTGAATCGTTTATTAAATTAAACAATTGCTGATCGAGTATAATAAAAACAATGAGTTAAAAGCAATGGTTTAAATATTGTTAACTGTAATGCCCTGGAGTAGGCTGCGCCGATGAAAGACACGGCCGAACATCCTGCTTCCTACTATGCGGCCACCGCCAACTGGCGTACCGACTACCCGCGCCTGGCCGGCGAACATCGCTGCGACGTCGCGGTGCTCGGCGCCGGTTACACCGGCCTTTCGGCGGCACTGTTCCTTGCGGAACGAGGTTACGACGTAGCCGTTATCGAGGCTCGCCGGGTGGGCTGGGGTGCCTCCGGGCGCAACGGCGGCCAGCTGATCGACGGATTCGTCGAGATAGACAAAATTGAAAAACGACTCGGCGCGGCTGCGGCAGAAATTGCCTGGCATATGGGTCTCGAGTGTCGCGACATCGTGGTACAGCGTATCGAGCAGTACTCGATCGCTTGCGATCTCAAGCTCGGTTACCTCGACCTTGCGATGAAGCCGTCGGAGATGGAGCACTTCCGCTCCGAGATTGAACGCAAGCGGCGCCTGGGCTATCCGCACGAAATGCGCATTATCGAGCGCGAGGACCTATCGTCGGTCGTCGGTTCGCCGATCTTTATCGGTGGCATGGTTAATGCTGCGAATGGGCATCTGCATCCGCTCAACCTGTGCCTGGGCGAGGCACGCGCCATCGAGAAGCATGGCGGCAGGATCTTTGAGCAGTCGCCCGTTGTGCGCATCGAGCACGGTGATCAGCCAAAGGTCCATACGTCGGATGGCGTGGTACATGCAAAAAAAGTGGTGCTCGCCGGCAATGCCTACCTCGGTCAAACGGAACCGCGACTATTCGGCAAGGTTATCCCGGCCGGCAGTTACATGATTGCCACCGAAAGACTGAACGACGATCTTGCGCGGGAGTTGCTGCCGCAGGATCACGCGGCATGCGACCAGAAGACTGTGCTCGATTATTTCAGGTTGTCTGCGGACAAACGGATGCTTTTCGGCGGGTTCTGTAACTATTCGGGGCGCGACCCAAAAGACATCACGGCATCATTGCGACCGAAGATGCTGCACGTCTTTCCGCAACTCGAAAGAGCACGTATCGAATTCGAGTGGGGCGGCTATATAGGCATCAGCATGAACCGTATACCGCAAATTGGACGAATCGAGAACAATACCTATTATGCGCAAGGTTACTCCGGGCACGGACTCGCGCCGACACACATGGCCGGCAAAATCATAGCGGATGCGATTGGCGGCGATTTTGAGAGATTCGATGTGTTCGAAAGAATTCATCACTGGTGGTTGCCCGGCGGTAAGTGGTTTGCCAATCCTGCGCTCGCCATGGGCATGCTTTATTATCGATTGAAAGACTTGTTATAGACGGATTTCAGGCAGCTTACGCAATCACGTACTAGATCGACTGGTTGCGAAAATATTTGGAGCAAGATGATGACAGACAATACCGCAAGGCGATTGCAGGCCGATTTACCGGACCTCCAGTCATACTGGATGCCCTTCACAGGCAACCGGAATTTCAAGAAACATCCGAGACTCATCAGCCGTGCCAGCGGTGTGCATTGCTGGACGCACGATGGTCACAAGCTGCTGGATTCCATCGCGGGCCTCTGGTGCTGCAATGCCGGACACTGCCATCCGAAAATCGTCGAAGCGATTCAGAAGCAGGCTGCTGTGCTCGATTATGCGACCGCGTTTCAGATGGGTCATCCGGCCATATTCGAGCTGGCCAACAAGGTTGCCGACCTGGCCCCTGATGGCATGGATTACGTGTTCTTCGTCAACTCGGGCTCCGAAGCCGTCGATACCGCGCTGAAGATGGCCATTGGTTATCATCGGCTGCGTGGCGAAGGTACCAGGACTCGCCTGATCGGCAGGGAACGTGGTTACCACGGAGTCGGTTTCGGCGGCATGTCGGTCGGTGGCATGTCACCGAATCGAAAAATGTTCGGCGTCATGCTGCCCGGCGTCGATCATATTTCGCACACACATAATCTCGAACACAACGCCTATACCAAGGGACAACCCCAGTGGGGCGCGCACCTGGCCGATGACCTGGAGCGCTTGGTCGCCCTGCACGATGCCTCGAACATCGCGGCGGTGATTGTCGAGCCGATCGCTGGCTCGACCGGGGTGGTCCTGCCACCGAAAGGCTATCTGCAGCGCCTGCGCGAGATTTGCGACAGGCACGGTATCCTGCTGATTTTCGACGAAGTGATCTGCGCTTTTGGCCGCGTGGGCGACAGCTTTGCGGCCAGCCGTTTCGGCGTCACCCCCGACCTGATCACCACGGCCAAGGGCCTCACGAGTGGCACTGTGCCGATGGGTGCCGTAATTGCGAAGAAGGAAATCTACGATACTTTCATGACCGGACCGGAAGGCGCGATCGAGTTTTTCCACGGCTATACTTATTCAGGACACCCGCTCGCAGCCGCGGCCGGGAATGCGACCATGGATGTGTACCGTGAGGAAGGGCTGTTCGAGCGCGCAAGATCGCTCGAGCCATATCTCGAGGATGGACTGCACAGCCTGAAGGGCGAACCGTACGTAGTCGACATACGCAACATCGGACTGATTGGAGCTGTGGAATTGCAACCGATTGAAGGCAAGCCGACGGCGCGGGCGATGCAGCTGTTTTCGCATTGCTTCGATAAAGGAGTGATCGTCAGAACAACTGGGGATACGGCCGCATTTTCGCCGCCCCTGATCATTGAGAAACAGCATATTGACCAGATCATCGACACGGTTCGGGCAGCACTGCGCGCAATCTGATTTACCCTGCAAATTTAATATCGAAACAGGACATCATCATGGCTGAAAAGGCAACGGCACTGAAGGCAGTGCGAAACGTTTCGAACTGGATCGGCGGAGAGGTTCGCGATACGAAATCCGGTCGCTATGGCGACGTGCACGACTCGGCAACCGGCAAGCTATGTGCGCGTGTCGGTTTGTCTGACGAGGCAGACGTCGAAGCGGCTGTTGGCGCTGCGCAAGCCGCGTTTGCCAGCTGGTCAAAGACTCCTGTCATGCGACGTGCCCGTATCATGTTTCGTCTCAAGGAACTGATCGAACGGGACCGGGCCGAAATTGCGGCGTTGATCACCCAGGAGCACGGCAAAGTACTGCACGATGCTGACGGGTCCATTCAGCGCGGGCTCGAAATCGTCGAGTTTGCCTGCGGTATTCCACATCTGCAGAAAGGCGAGTTCAGTGAACAGGTTGGCACTGGCGTCGACACTTACTCGATGCGTCAGCCGCTGGGTGTTTGTGTTGGTATCACGCCGTTCAATTTCCCTGCGATGGTGCCGTTGTGGATGTTTCCGCTGGCGATTGCCTGCGGCAATGCCTTCGTGCTCAAACCGTCGGAGAAAGATCCGGGTTGCTCCATGAAATGGGCCGAACTGCTTCATGAGGCCGGCCTGCCTCCGGGAGTCTTCAACGTCGTACAGGGCGACCATGTCGCGGTCAATTCGCTGCTCAATGACAAGCGCATTGCGGCTGTGAGTTTTGTTGGCTCTACGGCGGTCGCCGAGCACGTTTACCGCACCGCTTCTGCCAACGGCAAGCGCGTGCAGGCGCTCGGCGGTGCCAAGAATCACCTGGTCGTCATGCCGGACGCCGACATGGACCAGGCTGCCGACGCGTTGCTCGGTGCCGGGTACGGCTCCGCGGGCGAACGCTGCATGGCCATTTCGGCCATCGTGACGGTCGGTAATTCAGCTGAGCCATTGCTCGAGAAATTGCTGCCGAAGATCGCTGCGTTGAAGGTCGGGCCCGGCAGTGACAACAATAACGACATGGGCCCGCTGATTACTGCAGAACACCGGGACAAGGTCCGATCCTATATCGATCTGGGTGAAAAGGAGGGCGCAAAACTGCTGGTCGATGGGCGCAAGCACGCCATTACCAGGTCTCCCGGCTACTTTCTCGGACCAACCTTGTTCGATCATGCGACGCCGGACATGCGTATCTATAAGGAAGAAATATTCGGCCCGGTACTGACGATGACACGTGTTGATTCGTTCGATGACGCTGTGCGCCTGATCAACGACCATCAGTATGGCAATGGCACAGCCATTTTTACGCGTGACGGCGATTCGGCGCGAGAGTTCGCAGACAACATCAAAGTGGGCATGGTCGGCATCAATGTGCCGATCCCGGTGCCGCTCGCTTTCCACAGTTTCGGCGGGTGGAAGCGCTCGGTTTTCGGCGACATGGGCATGTATGGAATGGAAGGAGTGCGTTTTTACACGCAATTGAAAACGGTCACGTCGCGCTGGCCTGCAGGAATCCGGGCAGGTGCGGACTTTTCGATGCCCACCATGTAAATTTATCTTTGGCGCTTGCCATCCGGCGACAAGACCCGGTTTGCAGCGGGCCTCCGGCATCGTTATTGTGCTTGATTGATCTCAGCAGGGAATTGTGTTGCATTCATTTCGCAAGACGCTCGAGTCCGGTCACTTTGCAGTGACTGCGGAGCTGACGCCGCCGCGCGAGGCCGAACTCGAGTCGCTCGGCATTGCCGCCGGGGTCCTCAAGCCTGCCGTAACAGCCATCAATCTGACCGACGGGGCCGGCGCACGTGTGCGGCTTTCGAGCCTCGGAGCCGCAATCCACCTGCGCCAGCTCGGCATCGAGCCGATCCTGCAGATGACCTGCCGCGACCGCAATCGCATTGCCATGCAAAGTGATTTGCTCACCGCCGCAGCGTGCTCGCCAAAGCCAATGCGGGCGCACAATTTGTTCAGTCGCAATATTGCTTCGATATGCCATTGCTCGAGCGTTACATCCGGCGGCTCGTCGATTGCGGTGTGACCGAGAAACTGTACTTCCTGGTCGGACTGGGACCCTTGAAGTCGGCACAGACTGCTCGATGGATGCGGGATACCCTTTACGGGACCCTCATCCCTGAGGGCGTCATACGGCGCATGGAGGCAGCCAGGGATCCTCGCCACGAGGGGATCGTGATCTGTGCCGAGATGATTCAGCAGGCACGGGAGATCCGTGGTGTCGCCGGTGTGCATTTGATGGCACCCGGCCAACACCGCGAAATCGTCGAAGCTGTGCGCCTCGCCGGATTGGTTTGACGAATAGCGTGACGAATAGCGCGACAATCAGCTCAGGCAGTGGCGGCGAGCTGCCGGCGCAGGCTTGATTCATAGTCGCCGCGCGGGCGCACGCCGACAAACGTTTCGACGATTCTACCCTTGTCAAAAAGTATGACGGTGGGAATGGAACGAATGCCGTACTTCATGGCGACCTGTTGATTGGCATCGACATCGACTTTGGCTACAACGGCTTTGCCCGCGTACTGGCCGGCAAGTGACTCGATGACCGGGCCCAGCGCACGGCACGGCCCACACCATGCCGCCCAGAAATCGACCAGCACGGGTTGGTCCGATTTCAGCACTTTCTGCTCGAAATCCTGATCGCCGATCTGTACCGGATGTGACGCGGTGGTGCTCATGCCTGTTCTCCCGAAACGCCGGCTTGCGCTATGCCGTGAAATCGAACATGGGGCCATGAAATCTGGATTCAAGTCATCCGTCGACCCGGTGTTATATTGGACCGCGGCCGACCAGCAAATCTTACAGGAGCAAAAACCCATTGGATATCAAGGGTGAATACCAGATCGCCTGCGATCGGCAACGCGTCTGGCAGGCGTTGAATGACGCGGATGTACTGGCCAGGTGCATCCCGGGCTGCGAGTCCATCGAAATGCAGAGCCCGACCAGCCTGAATGCCCGGATCATGGCCTCGATCGGACCGGTGAAATCGAAATTCGACACACACATTACGCTCGAAAACCTCAATCCTCCTGCCGGTTACACCTTGACCGGCGAGAGCAAGGGCGGGCCTGCAGGCTTCGGGCGGGGGAGTGCGGACGTACGCCTCGAGGAGAAAGATGGCGGTACGCTTCTTGTCTACGACGCAAAATTTCAGGTTGGCGGAAAGCTTGCGCAGATCGGCTCCAGGCTGGTACTCGGTGCGACGCGAAAAATGGCCGACGATTTTTTCGGCAATTTCAGCCGTGAACTGGATCCCGCGGCACGTCGTGTCGACGCTGCTGAAATCGCAACTGCACGCGGCCAAGGCCTTGCTGCACGCACATGGTTGCTAGCGGGCCTGGTCCTTGCCGCTTTGCTGATTTGGTGGTTTCTGATACGCTGATTTGCACAACAAAAGACACTGCCGGTGTCCGGTTGATGCAACGGCAGGCACGCCGCAGACGGGCAACCGGGTCCTGACGGGCCAATAGGTACGCAATCTTGACCATCAAAGTTTCCATCACGCTGAATGGCGAAAAAGTGTCCGCGGAAGTAGAAACGCGCACACTGCTCGTGGAAATGATTCGCGATCATCTCGGCAAGACCGGAACGCACGTCGGATGTGACACGAGTCAATGCGGTGCCTGCGTTGTGCACGTCAACGGAGCATCGATCAAGAGTTGCACCATGCTTGCGGTGCAGGCCCAGGGCTCGGAGGTGCTGACCATCGAGGGTGTGGCAAGGAACGGCAAGCTGCACCCGATGCAGGAGGCCTTTCGTGAGCATCACGGCTTGCAATGCGGTTTTTGCACACCGGGCATGATCATGAGTGCGCTCGACCTCGTCAGCCACAACCCGGATCCTGACGATCACGAAATCCGCGAGTGGCTGGAAGGGAACCTGTGCCGTTGCACCGGTTACCAGAACATTATTCGCGCTATCAGTGCCGGCGCGAAAGCAATGCGAAGCTGACGAGGGGATTGCTTGTACGAATTCAACTATCACCGCCCTGCTTCGTTGAAGGAAGCGAAGAAGATTCTGTCGGGCGCGAGCGATGCCAAGATCGTCGCCGGCGGAATGACGCTCCTGCCAGCGATGAAATTCCGGCTTGCCCGGCCGTCTGACCTGGTCGATCTCGCCGGTGTCAGCGAATTGCAGGGAATTCGCGAAAAGGGCGACCGACTGGAAATCGGCGCCATGACGCGCCATGCAGTGGTCGCGCACAGCGATCTCGTGAGGTCGCGAATTCCGGCACTCGCCGACCTGGCTGCGAGTATCGGCGACCCGCAGGTGCGTAATCGCGGAACGCTGGGTGGATCCATTGCCAATAGCGATCCCGCCGCAGACTATCCTGCCGCTGTCCTGGCGCTGGATGCGGTGATCAAAACCGATAAACGCGAAATACCTGCAGATCGTTTTTTCACTGGAATGTTCGAGACGGCGTTGGCTGCCGACGAGATCCTGACCTCGGTGGTCTTCATTCGGCCAAAGCGGGCGGCCTATGCGAAATTTCCGAACCCGGCGTCGCGATATGCCGTTGTCGGTGTCATGGTTGCCGAGTATGCAAAGGCTGTGCGGGTCGCCATCACCGGTGCCGGGCCCTGTGCCTTTCGCACACCCCAACTGGAACGCGCCTTGAGCGGCAATTTCTCGGTGGCGGCGCTTGACGGTCTGCAAATCGACGCGGGCGACCTCAACAGCGATATGCACGCCACGGCGGAATATCGTGCGCATCTTGTCATGGTGATGGCCAGGCGCGCCGTTGCAGCAGCCTGTGCCTGAATTGCGTCCGAGGATTCCGGTCGATGTAGACGAGACCGCAGCGATGCTGGCTGACGGTCAATATGTCGCGGGCCGGCAACTCGCGACAGTGGTCTATCTCGCGCTGACTCTGAATCGGCCACTGTTGCTGGAAGGCGAGGCGGGTGTCGGCAAAACCGAACTTGCGAAGGTATTGTCGAGGAAGCTGAACCGTGAGCTGATTCGTCTGCAGTGTTACGAAGGACTCGATCTCGCAAGCGCCGCCTACGAGTGGAACTATCCGCGGCAAATGGTGGCGATCCGGATTGCCGAGGCCGAAGGCAAGTCCACCGGCGTCAGCAAGACCCTTTACACAGAAGAGAATCTGATCGAGCGGCCACTTCTGGCGGCACTGAGGACTCGTCCTTCCGGACCGCCTGTCCTGCTTATCGATGAAATTGACCGGGCTGATGAGCCGTTCGAAGCGTTTCTGCTCGAATTGTTGTCCGACTATCAGTTGAGTATTCCGGAACTTGGCACGGTTCGGGCAGAGCATCCGCCGATTGTGGTTATCACGTCGAACCGCACGCGCGAAATTCACGATGCCTTGAGGCGCCGCTGTCTCTATCACTGGATCGACTATCCGACACTGGAAGCCGAGTCGCGGATTGTCGAGCTGAAAGCGCCGAAGGTGGCCACGGAATTGCGCCGGCAACTGATCGAATTTGTGCAAGCGCTGCGTAAGCAGGAACTGTTCAAGCCACCCGGGGTCGCAGAAACCATCGACTGGGCGCATGTGCTGACGCAGCTCGATGTCGTGGCGCTTACCCCCGGCGTCATCAATGACACACTGGGGTCCCTGCTGAAGTACCAGGACGACATTGCCCGGTTGCGCGGCAGTGAGGCAGCGAGAATTCTCTCGGGGATTCAAGCCGCGGCATGACAGGATCTGATGATGGAAGACCCCGGTCAAAGCCGGCTGGCTGAAAATATACTGCTTTTCTGCAGAACGCTGCGCTACGCCGGGTTACCGGTGGGTCCCGGTGCGGTGGTCGATGCCATGGCGGCCGTGACAGCAGCCGGCATACGGCGGCGGGACGATTTCGGCGATGCCTTGCGGGCGGTGCTGGTCAAAGACCCGGCTGAATTTCGACTTTTCGACCAGGCGTTCCAAATCTGCTTTCGAAATCCGCTGCTGCTGGAGCGGCTGATGGCACTGCTGCTACCGGAGCTCGAGCAACACCGCAGCAAGGACTCGCCGGAAATTGCCATTCGGCGCCTCATTGAGTCACTGGCTGGCAGGTCGCAGACTGGCCCAGACGAAAGCGCGCCGGAGACTGACCGCGCCGGTTCCTATTCAGCGCGCGAGATCCTGCGCAACAAGGACTTCGAGCAAATGAGCCTTGCAGAGCTGGAGGAAACCCGGCGGCTCTTGCGGGATGAATGCGACCTTGCAAGTACATCAAAGTCGCGACGATTTCGCGCGAGCACATCCGGCAAGCGGTACGATCTTCGCAAATCCATGCATTTGATGATGCGTTGCCACGGCAACCCGGTTCAGCTCGCACGACGGCGTCATCAAGAGCGGCAACAGGCACTGGTTCTGCTGTGCGATATCTCGGGGTCGATGAGCACCTATTCGCGAATGTTCCTGCTCTTTGCCCATGCTCTTGCTACGCAGCATCGGTCGATACACTGCTTTGTGTTCGGAACGAGACTGACGAATATCAGTCGCTGGCTGCGCGATCGCGATGTCGACCGGGCATTGCAGCACATTTCGCTGCAAGTTCCCGACTGGGACGGTGGCACGCGGATCGCCGATTGCCTGCAACGATTCAACGTGGACTGGAGCCGACGTGTGCTGAACAGCAATGCGAATGTCGTCTTGTTATGCGACGGACTCGAGCGTGGTTCCACCGTCGAACTGGAGTTCCAGATGCAACGCTTGAGGCGCAGTTGCCGGCAACTGATCTGGATGAATCCGATGTTGCGCTATCCCGGATTCGAGGCCAAGGCGTCCGGCATCCGCGCAATGTTGCCGCACGTCGACCGATTTGTGTCCGCGCACAATCTGGTCAGCTTCGGCGATCTGTGTCGCCTGCTGACCGGTGCCCCCTCTTCGCAGCCGGTGCATTCAGTGAGGAACGCTGCATGACAGTGAGGCACCTGATCACTGCGTTCGACCGATGGACTGCAGCGAGCCAGCCATTGGTGCTGGCGACGGTCTACGAAACAGCCGGGTCAACCTACAGCAAAGCCGGTGCGCAAATGCTGATCAATGCCCAGGGCGAATTTCAGGGCATGCTGTCCGGTGGTTGCCTGGAAGGTGACCTGGCGGAGCGCGCCCGTGAAGTCTTGCGCACCGGCCTCCCGCAATCGGTCACCTACAATCTGGTGCAAAATGACGAGGCGTTGTGGGGGCTTGGCGTTGGCTGCGATGGTCTGATGCGCATCTTTCTGCAAATGCTGAGTGCGCAGTCCGCCTACGAGCCCTTCGCGAGCATGTGCGCGGCGTATAAAGGGGAATCCGTTGAGACTGCGGCAACGGTTTTGCAGAGCTCCGATAAGCGCATTGCCGCGGGCAGCTCGCAAGTCAGCGTCGCCGGACAGGTCGCCCACAGCGATATCGGACCGGCGTTTGGAAAGCGAATCACCGAGCTGGCAGCTGCCATCCTCAGCGAGGGTCATTCGCGTGCGGCAGATCTCGCGGACGCGGGCGCCGAAATCAAGGTACTTGTGTCGATTCTCAGGCCGCCGCCAAGAATCCTGGTGCTGGGCGCCGGACTGGATGCACGACCGGTGGTCAGGCTGGCAGCTGAGCTCGGGTGGAGGGTAATCCTCCAGGATCATCGCCCGGCGTATACAGCTGCCGGCGGATTCGACGACGCAGAAGCCGTGTATTGCGTGCCAGCCGAAGATTTGGGCGAAACCGTCGATCTTTCGCGCATCGACGCCGCCATAGTCATGAGCCATCACCTGGTGACGGATGGCAAGTACCTTAAGGTGCTGGCGGGAACCGCGATTCCTTACATAGGCCTGCTGGGGCCGGTCAACCGCCGCGTGCGATTGTTGCGGGACCTGGGTGAGGCCGCCGACAAACTGCGCAACCGGGTGCAGGGTCCTGCAGGGATCGACATCGGTGCGAGCGGTCCGGCATCCATCGCCCTGTCCATCATTGCCCAGGTGCACCAGGTCCTGAGTGCAATAGGCAGGGCAGAGCTGGCGACGCCGGAGTGAGTGGTGACCCCGGCCGACGGATTCAGGCCGGTTTAGCGTTTTCCGGCATATCGCCCGGCAGAAAGATCCTGATAATCATGTCCGCCAGCGCATCGACGGCCCCTGGAGCCTCGAGATCGACGTCGCTTGTGCCTTTGATCTCCTGCGCCAGAGCAAGCAGCCCACCGGATGAGACGCGAATCATGTTGAACAACAATGCCGGGTCGCCCTTCGGTGCGACCCCGAGCTCCTGCAACTGGACGATGTGCACAACGGCGGCTTCGTACAGGGGCCGAAGGTGGGTGTCGGTCAGCCAGTCCAGACGGCTGCTGGAAAAACTGGCCTCCTGAACGATGACCCGGTGCAAGGCCGGCTGCTTGGCGGCGTAATGCACGTAGGCACGAATCATTGCGGCCATGCGCGTCTTGGCGCACTTGTCGGCGTTGCGTTCCAGGGCTTGACGCAGTTCTGCATTGAAGCGGCGGAACACGCGGTCCGCCGCAGCTCGCCAGAGTTCTTCCTTGTTGCGGAAATGATAGGTAATCAGCGGGTGGTGAACGCCTGCGCGCTCGGCGATGTCGCGTGTCGAAGTGCCCTTGAAGCCATTTTCCGAGAACGCCTGGAGCGCAGCTTCGAGCAGCTTCTCCTGGGTCCTGATACTTCGTTTTTGTTGCTTGCGGGTCGTTTGACTATCGTTTATAGGCCGCGCGGCTGTCACACCGTCTCTCCACTCATGCGTTTCTTCGCTCACAAGAGTATCCCGATTATGACAATTGGTCCACCTCGGTAGGATTTATAGCGTGGGCGCGCGGACCGAAAGGCCGGGGCGGCGACGGTCGGGCTATTCCTGGAGTTCGAATGCCATGCGCACCGCGGTGCGTTTCTCCACCGGAACACCACCCTCGATGACCGGCTGGAACAGCCATTGCGAAACAGCCTCGATTGCGGCTTCGTTGAAGGTCGCTCCCGGTTCGGCCGATTGCACAGTGACGTTGTAAACACTGCCGTCCCGGGCAATCGTCAGGGTGAGATCGACATATCCTGTGGTTCCGCGACGCATTGCGTTTCGCGGGTACTTTGGCGATACGTAGTGAAGCCGCGTCAGCGTGCTGACGCTAACCATTGCGGGCGGTTCCGAGGCACCGCTTGCGGTAGCAGTGTTCGCAGTCATGACTTCGCTGGCCGATTCGCTGGAAGGCAAGGCTGCAACAGTCTGTTCCGCCGCCATTGCGCTGGCTGGCCCCGGTTCTGACACGGGCGCCGTCGACTCGCTGCCGCTATCCGCGGATTGCAATGAGTTGTCGCCGGCCGACTCAGCTGCCTTCTCCGATGCCTGCAAGGCGCCGGAACTCGACTCGCTGCCCGCCCCGAGTCCCGACTGTGCGGTTGCAGCCGCGGCTACAACTGCAGCAGCAGCGGCCTGACGACGCGATTCCGCCTGGCGCTGTTCTTCCGCAATACGTTCTGCCTCGGCAGCGCGCTCGGCGGCAGCCTGTCGCTCGAGTTCGGCCTGCCTTTCCAGTTCGGCCTCTCTTGCGGCTTCGGCCTGCCTTTCGAGTTCGGCCTGCCGTTCTCTTTCAGCGCGAAGTGCCGCATCGGCTTGTGCCTGTCTCGCGGTCTGCAATGCTGCGGCGGACGCGGCCAGGTCACGGTTGCCCGGGTCCAGCTCTCTCGCGTCGCCTATCAATTCGGCAGCCTGATCAAGCTGGCCATTGTCTATGGCAGCACGGGCTTTCAGGACCAGCTGGCTCGCGACCAGGATCAACCCTTGCTGAGCGGCTGTATTGCCAGCGTCTTTCCCGAGTACGAGTTCATAGTAATAACGTGCGTTGTCGTTGGCCGGGCTGGTGAGCCTGCCTTGCTCGAGGCGCGTTGCGGCACGTGCCAGGACCTCATCGCTTTTTTGTTCACTTCGCGAACGCGCAAGTTCTTCTGCCAGCACCCCGAGTTCCGATGCATCGGGTACAGCAAAGGACCGTGCGTTGGCAAGCTGCGTCGCTGCGTCTTCGAATCTCTTTTCACGAATGGCGGCGCGCGCGTCGTCCAGCGCACTGCGGTACTGCAGCTGCGAGAGTTGTGCGTCCAGGAATGGCAGTCGCGTGTTCTCAGGAGTTGCCATCCGCACCATACTTATTGCGTCACTTGCTTCGGCCGCATTTCCGGCGAGCAAAGCTGATTCAGCCATGCCAAGCACAACGTTGACAACGTCCGCCAGTTCGCTGGCAATGAGCACGTCGCCGGGCGCCGCGTCACGAGCGGCAACATACAGTTCGATAGCACTGCTGCCGCGTGGCTGGATGATTTCACCGGCTTCGCGTGCAATTCTTGCTTCATCCAGGAGGTCTGCGTAGCTTGGACCGGTAATTACCTCTGGCTGCAGCGGCAGCTCGGATTCGACAATGCGCGGCGCAGGTTCGCGAACCGGCACGGCTGTTTGACTGTCTGCGCTGGTCGCTGCGATGTCGTCAGAGTCCGGACCGGAAAACATCCAGATGCCGACAATCAACAGCAATACGGCGCCGGCACCAGCCGCCAGGAATTTGGGCGTTCGAAGCAGCGCCAGCAAGCCGGTTAACATACCTTTCGGTACAGCACTTGCTGCCTGCGACACGTCGACCTGGGCTTTCTTCATGCTGCCGGCCAGTGACTTCCCGATGGTGGCCGCGAGGCCCGTCATCGTTTCGGTAAAACTGCTGTCATTGGCAAAGGCGTCGTCGAGACCGTCGCTTATAGGCGCCGCGGAAATCGTTGGTGCCCTTCGCTGAGGTTTGGTCGCGGCTGCTGCTTTGATCGGCGTTGCCGGAGCTTTCGCTGCAGGCTTCTTCTGCTCGGGCGTCGGTTCAAGCTTGAGCTCGAGCTTGGGCTCAAGCCTTGGTTCGACCCTGGGCTTGGGCTCGGGTTTGGGGCTGGCCTTTGGCGCAGGCGCAGCCTTGACCTGTGGCTTGATTTCCGGCGCCGGTTTTACGACAGCCGCCTGTTTTACGACAGCCGTCGGTTTTGCGACCGGCGCAGCTGGCGGCTTACCGGGTACCGGCTTGAAGGCGTTTTCCGGTGCCTCGAGATGATGTTTGACGGAAGCTTCTATTGCCAGGCGTGCGCGCCCAGGCGATACCGGCTTGAGCAAGAACCGGTACACATGACCACGATTGATCAGGTCCATCAAAAGTTCGCCGTCGTCGCGCCGGCCGGCGACAATTGCAACCAGACGTGGTACGAAAACGCGCAATTTCTGCGTGAGAAGTTCGATGTTCGATCCGACCATTGCGGCGTCTGTCACCAGCACGCCAATCTTGTTGTCGTTGAAAACGGCCTCTGCCTGGGACGGTGTGACTGCGTGCAGCACTTTGTGCAATCCGCGAGCCGAATCCTTTACTGTCGCCAGGAACTCTTCGTCCTTGGTCAGAACCAGGATATCTATGCCGCGGCTGCCAAGGTCGACACCCAGTTGAATTTTCTGCGGCTTGAGGGCGGGCATCGTACCGGTGCCGTCGCTGATAATGGCCGCGCCGTTCTCCGAGGTCTCCATGACGATGTGTTCGCCCATGGGCTCATCGACATTTGCGGCCGTGTCGTTTGCAGATTCGGACAAGGCCATCAGACGCGCGCTTCTTGTTGCTGTATCGATCAGGTTGCGCAGCGCTTCGGGTGTAATCTCGCCGCGCACGATCTGAAAGACTTCCTTGTCTCCGACCAGTGCTTCAAGACCATCACTTTGATCCCGGCCGGCGAGAAGAATTCCTATCGTGTCGGGTGAACGCTTCCTGGCTTCGCGCAATGCTTCAAGACCGCTCATCCCTGGAAGGTCCTGTGCGGACACGATGACATGGATCGGCGTTACACCAAGAGTTGAAAGTGCTTCCGAACCGCTGGTCGCGCAATGAACCGAGTACCGATCACTAAAACCGGTGCTCAATGTATCCAGTGTGCTCTGTTGACTGTGCAACAGCAGAACTTGCGTTTTGTAATACTCCAGCGCCACTTCACCCTCCTGGGTGGCTTATGTCCAATCGCAATCAAGACCCTTGCGTACAGCGAGTATATAGGTGCCGATTAGCGTATTTGTCGCTGGACTCCGACAAGATTATGAATCTGTGACGGGTCGCACAGTCACAGTGCAGGTACGGTCACGTTTGGTCGCAGCAGATGCGTCGTGCAATTAGAATGGCGAGGCAAATTCTGGACGCCGATTTTCGACCGGCGGAATCAGCGCATCGGTGACAAGTGCAACCGTTGGCACGAGGCAACGGGCACAGAAAAGGGTGAGCATTTACCGGCAGGAAAAGTCAGGCAGCGCGGCCCCGTTGGCGGATTTCCTCGCGCAATTGCTCTATGGCCTGGCCGAGTTCAACGACCTGTTGCTGCTTCGAACCGAGGCGGCGGATCGCAACAGTTTTTTCTTCTACCTCGCGTTGACCGACCGCCATGAGCACAGGAATCTTCGCGACGCTGTGTTCTCGAACCTTGTATGAGATTTTTTCATTGCGAAGATCCGCGTCTGCATTTATGCCAGCGTTTCTGAGTTGCGACACGATGTTGAGCGCATATGCATCAGCGTCGGACGTGATCGTCAGGACCTTGGCCTGCGTCGGTGATAGCCACAATGGAAGATTGCCCGCATGGTGTTCCAGCAGGATACCGATAAACCGCTCCAGTGAACCGAATATGGCCCGATGCAGCAGCACAGGCGTGTGCCTCTGCCCATCTTCACCGATATAAGTGGCACCAAGGCGTCGCGGCAGATTCAGATCGACCTGATGCGTACCGCATTGCCAGTCACGTCCGATGGCATCGCGCAATACAAATTCAAGTTTCGGTCCATAGAAAGCTCCCTCGCCGGGGTTGTGACTGTAATCGAGGCCGGCGGATTGCAGTGCTGCCTTCAAGGCAGCTTCGGCCTGGTCCCATACCGCATCGTCACCAACTCGCACAGGAGGCCGGTCCGCGAACTTGATCAGGACGTCGTCGAAGCCAAAGTCTCGATAAATACCCAGAATCAGATTGCAAACCGCAATAGTCTCGGCAGTGATCTGTTGCGGCGTACAAAATATGTGTGCGTCGTCCTGTGTGAATGCCCTGACTCGCAACATGCCGTGCAGCGCTCCTGACGGCTCGTAGCGATGCACTTTGCCGAACTCGCAAAGTCGGTACGGCAGTTCGCGATAGCTGGTGATGCCCTGTTTGAATACCTGGATATGTCCAGGGCAATTCATTGGCTTGATTGCAAAGTTGCGGCCGTCTTCCGTTTGGGTCGTAAACATGTTCTGGCCGAAAGACTCCCAGTGCCCGGAAGCCTCCCACAGCGATCGATCCATCAGTTCTGGCGTATTCACCTCAAGGTAGCCAGCCTCGTTTTGCCTCCTGCGCATGTACTCAACGAGGTTCTGCAACAGACTCCAGCCTTTCGGGTGCCAGAAAACAGCACCCGGCGCTTCCTCCTGAAAATGAAACAGGTCCATGATTTTGCCGAGGCGCCGATGGTCGCGCTTATCGGCTTCTTCGAGCTGCGTCAGGTAGAGTCGCAAATGCTTTTCGTTGGCCCATGCGGTTCCGTAGATTCGTTGCAACATTTCGTTGCGTGAATCACCGCGCCAATAGGCACCGGAAACGCGCAGCAACTTGAACGCATTGCCGAGCCGGCCAGTGGAAGGCAGGTGCGGTCCCCGGCACAGGTCGACAAAGTTTCCCTGGCGGTACAGGGTCAGGATCTCGCCCGGCGGAATATCCTCGATGATCTGTGCCTTGTACTCCTCGCCGATGCCGCGGAAAAATGCAACTGCCTCATCGCGTTTCCAGACTTCACGTTCGATCGTCTCATTGCGTTCGACGATTTCCTTCATTTTCACTTCAATGACATCGAGATCTTCCGGAGTAAACGGTTCCGACCGGGCAAAGTCGTAATAGAAACCGTTCTCGATGGCTGGCCCTATGGTCACCTGCGTCTCAGGCCATAGTTCCTTGACCGCTTCCGCGAGCACGTGTGCGGCGTCGTGGCGCAACAACTCCAGACCATCAGGCGATTCGCGAGTGACGATTTCGATCGTGGCATCGCCATCGATGGATCGGGACAAGTCGCGTAACTCGCCGTTTACACGGATGGCCACGGCATCGTGAGCGAGGCTCTTGCCAATGCTCTCGGCAACCGCAGTTCCACTCACACTGGCAGCAAATTGCCGCTCGGATCCATCGGGCAGTCGAATAATTGGCATAAGTCGGAAGTCAGGCGTCGCATGCGATCAAGGCGCGCTATTGTACCGAATCCCTGATCCCTGCCAATCGAATGCGCTTTACTGAAACCCTTTGCCGGTGCGGCTGCATGCCGCCGATAGCGTGTACAATTGATGTGCCCCGCCATACGGAAGACAGGATGACCCACGCCAGAAACCCGGCCCCGTTCCCGCCAGTCGCGCATGACCATGGTGATTGCGTGGATCAGGCCATTGAGACCGCCGATCGCCTGTGCCGGGAGAAAGGACTGCGTTTTACACGCCTGCGGCGACGTGTACTGCAGCTGGTATGGACCAGCCACAAGCCGGTTGGTGCCTACGATATCCTGGAGCAACTTAACAGGGAGGGGCGCAAAGCGGCGCCGCCGACGGTGTACAGGGCACTCGAGTTCCTGATTGAAGCTGAACTGGTACACCGGCTCGATTCGCTGAACGCCTTTGTCGGTTGCGCGGATCCATCCAGCTCACACACCGGCCAGTTCCTGATCTGTCGGGCATGTCGCTCGGTTGCGGAGCTCGACGATCACGACATCAGCGACATCGTGCAACGTACGGCGGCCAACCTCGGATTCACGGCGGTGCACCAGATGCTCGAGATCCAGGGTCTTTGCGAGGTCTGCCAAAAAGCCTGATGAACCGTAGCTGCCAGCATATTTGATCCCCAAAAAGCGGCAGAATGCGTACAATCCACGGCTTTTGCGAGCCCCGGATCGACACTGCGTATGAACGACAACCAGCCCAGAGATTTCATCCGCCAGATCATCGATGAGGACATTGCCAGCGGAAAACACGGTGGCAGGGTCGTGACCCGATTTCCACCGGAGCCGAATGGCTATCTGCACGTCGGCCATGCCAAGTCGATTTGCCTGAATTTCGGCGTGGCCGCGGAGTATGCGGGTCGCACCTTCCTTCGGTTCGACGACACCAACCCGGGCAAGGAAAGCGAAGAATATGTCCGTGCGATCAAGGACGATGTGCGATGGCTGGGATTTGACTGGGAAGACCGGTTGAGCCACGCCTCGGACTATTTCGACCAGCTTTACGACGCCGCCGAAACACTGATCGTCAAGGACAAGGCTTATGTGGACAGCCTGACTGCCGAGCAGATTCGTGCATATCGCGGTACCTTGACCGAAGCCGGCAAGGACAGCCCGTATCGCAACCGCAGCCTCGAAGAGAATCTGGATCTCTTTCGACGCATGCGCGCCGGTGAGTTCGCCGACGGTGAGCATGTACTGAGAGCAAAAATCGACATGGCGTCGCCGAACATCAACCTGCGCGACCCGACTCTCTACCGCATTCGACACGTGCCTCACCAGCATACCGGTGACAAATGGTGCATCTATCCGATGTACGATTTCGCGCACGGACTCTCGGACGCGTTCGAGGGAATTACGCATTCGCTGTGCACCCTGGAATTCGAGGACCACCGTCCCCTGTATGACTGGTTTCTGGACCAGCTCGATCCACCGCACCGGCCGCGCCAGTACGAGTTCTCGCGGCTGAACCTGGCATTCGCGCTGACCAGCAAGCGCAAGCTCAACCTGCTGGTCAGCGAGGGAATCGTCAGTGGCTGGGATGACCCAAGGCTGGCCACGCTCGCCGGCATGCGCCGCCGCGGTTATCCACCTGCTGCCATTCGCGATTTCTGCCGCCGCATCGGCGTGACAAAAAAGGAAAACATGATCGAGATGGCGTTACTCGAGAACTGTATTCGTGAAAATCTCGATGTTGCTGCGGAACGGCGGATGGTCGTTGTCCATCCACTGAAAGTAACGCTGACCAATTTTGACGCCGGCAAGACAGAAATGCTGGCCGCGCAAAATCACCCCAACCGGCCGGAACTCGGTTCCCGGCAAATTCCTTTCTCCCGGGAAATATTCATCGAGCGTGACGACTTCATGGAAGACGCGCCGAAGAAATATTTCCGGCTGAAGCCGGGCGGCGAGGTCCGGCTGCGCTTTGCCTATATCATTCAGTGCAAGGAAGTAGTCAGGAATGCGAATGGCGAGGTGATCGAGTTGTTATGCACCCTGGATCCGGACACCCGGAGCGGTTCGGCGAGCAGTGAGCGCAAAGTGAAGGGTACGATTCACTGGGTGTCTGCGACACACGCAGTACCTGCCGAGGTTCGCCTCTACGACAGGTTGTTCACAGTCGCTGATCCGGGATCCGTTGCCGAAGTAATGCCGGTTCTCAATCCGTCCTCTCTGGCGGTCGCCCAGGCAAAGCTCGAGCCGTCACTGGGCACGGTAGTGGCGGGTACACCGTGGCAGTTCGAACGCCTCGGCTATTTCTGCGCGGACAGCGTCGATCACTCGGGAAACAAGCCGGTTTTTAATCGCATCGTGACCCTGCGAGATGGCTGGGCCAAGATTGAAAAGCAGGCGCTTCAGTGAGATTAGCTCCGGTACGTCGTAAGCCTGCGATCGCGTCGCCCGCAATGCGGGCTCCTACACGGGGGCATGAGACGGCGACACGACGGTATGCCTTTCGAGCGAGTTAAGACTTCCGAGCGAGAAAGGTATGGCGGCGTGGCGCCGCTGGCTCAAATCGTAGCCCGCATTGCGGGCGACCGAACATGCCAGCCGTCTCGGCGTGTTTCGCTCCCGGGTCAGCTCGCCTCCCTGACCACTACCGGTGCACCACGATCGGCACCCAGACCTTCGGCCGCGCTGCCTTCGGCTCGCGCGATTTCCAGCACGCCAAAAGAATTGATCAGCGCCAGGTAGTCGCCGGGCCTTGCGCGGCCGTAAGTCGGCATCATTGGGAAACTGTGGCCTCCCAGCTGAGCAACAGGTGAGCGGAAACGGTTCACCAGGCTGGCGTCGATATTGCTGATCAGGTTACCGAATGCATCGACGGTTACAACGACGCCACTGACCCGGTCGCGAGTTACGACCGGATCCTCGAGCCAGCCCGGAGTCCATTGCGACGACCGGGGTCCCAGGTCGGAGGCTCTGAGCCTCCCCGCTGCCAGTTCGGCGGCCACCGGCGCAAAAATGTCCCGCCCGTGAAATGTCAGGCTGGGAGTGCTGATGCCATGGCGCGCAAGTCCGGCAACATCCAGCCGGTAAATTGCAGCGGACTCATGGTCTGCCAGCAGCGGTGCCAGCAAGCCATTGTCCGGTGCCATGAAAACGTGCCCGTCGAGGTCCGCCAGGATAATTTCCCGTTCCGTACCCACACCGGGGTCCACGATCGCGAGATGCACGGAACCGCGCGGAAAATACCGGTATGAGCGGCTGATCCAGAAGCCGGCTTCCGGTGGCCAATGCGGTGGAATGTCGTGCGCAAGATCGACAATTCTCGCTTCAGGGAAGCGTGTCAGTATCACGCCCTTCATCACGGCTGCGAACGGTCCCTTGTGGCCGAAGTCGGTCGTGATCGTGATAACGCCGCAAGGCCTTGTCTGTGTCATAGCGGAAGCACCATTGACTCGCAGTTCGGACAGGCAAGTCCGTCAGGACAAACTTACGTACCGGTCAAGATGGTAATCGGTATTGCCAAACAACAGTTCAATCGATGTCATGCGCTTGAAAAAATGCGCGATGTCGAGTTCCCATGTGACGCCCATCCCGCCGTGCAACTGCACTGCTTCCCTGGCGACGTGCATGCCGGCAGAGCCGACCTGGTATTTCAACGCGCTGATGGCCCTGCTGGCAGCCGGGTCGTTGGCTGCGCAGACCATTGCAGTCCACAACAGCAGGGAATACGTCTGTTCACACGCCACCAGTGTGTCGACCAGGCGGTGCTGCAGTGCCTGAAAACTGCCGATGGGAACGCCGAACTGCACACGATTTTTCGTGTACTCAACGGTCTTGTCGTGCATTGCGCGAATGATACCGATGGCCTCGGCGCTAACCGCGAGCGTTGCCTCATCCATAACCGATTGCAGCGTGTCGAATCCAAGACCGATGTCGCCGAGTACTGCCTTGGGTGCCACGCGGACGTCAGCCAGGGAAATCTCGGCAGCCTGGTGTCCATCGACTGTCTTGTATGCCTTACGCGTGATGCCGGCGGACCCGCCGTCGATCGCGAACAAAGTGATGCCGCTTCGGTCCTTCTGCTTGCCGGATGTTCGCGCCGGTATGATGATCAGCGCGGCATTGCCGCCGTTCAGGACAAGGTTTTTTCGACCGTTCAACACGAAACCATCGCCGGCCCGCTTTGCCACGGTTGCAACATCGGCCGAATTGAAGCGTCCCTGTGGTTCCGCAAATCCCAGCGCAGCTTGCAGCTCGCCGGCAATCAGCGGTTGCAGCCAGCGACTCTTTTGCTCCGTTGTCGCGAGACGGCGCAGGACGCCGCCTGCAAGCACAATGTTGGCCAGGAAAGGTTCGATCACCAGGCCACGACCGAATTGTTGCATCATGAGCATCAGCTCGACAGGTCCGCCGCCGAGACCGCCGTCGGCTTCACTGAAAGGCACGGCAGTCCAACCGAGTTCCGCGAACGTTCTCCACAATTCATTGCTGAACCCGGTCTCACTGGCGGCATTTTTTTGCCGGCCGTCGAAGTCGTAGTCGTTGTCGATGAAGCGGGAGACACTTTCGACCAGCATCTCCTGTTCTTCAGTGAGCGAAAAGTCCATGTCGGTTGCCTGTTCCTTGCGCGCCGGACTCAGAGTCCGAGTACGTGTTTCGAAATGATGTTCTTCTGAATCTCGTTCGAGCCGCCGTAAATTGATGCTTTGCGGTTATTGAAGTACCGGAGCGACGTCCTGGTCTCCGAGCCGAGACCGATTCGTTCAGCGACCGGAAAGCCAACCGAATACTGCGATGGGATCCAGGGCAGGGCGTAATAGCCGGCCGCTTCCATGCACAGTGCAGCGATTGCCTGACTGACCTCTGTTCCGCGTATCTTGAGAATCGATGACTCGGGTCCTGGCGCCTTGCCGATGGCAACGGCAGCCAGCGTTCGCAGGTCCGTGTATTCAAGCGCCTTGAGTTCGATCTCGGTGGCCGCAAACTTGCGTGCAAAATTCCGGTCGTTCATGAGCGGCTCACCACCGTGCAGGGCCTGCATCGCCCTTGCCTTGAGGCGGCGCATCTGGAAAATTGATCGGGCCGTGCCTGCGAGATTGGTTCGTTCGTGCTGCAGCAGCACCTTGCCGTAGGTCCAACCCTTGCCTTCTTCGCCAATCAGATTGCCGAACGGTACGCGAACGTTTTCGAAATGCACTTCGTTCACCTCGCGCTCTCCCTCAATGGTGATGATGGGTTTGACCGAGACACCGGGGGTGTTCATATCAATCAGCAGAAAGCTTATGCCTTCCTGCCGGCGAGCCACGTCCGACGAGGTTCGGACCAGGCAGAAAATCCAGTCAGCCATGTGTGCAAGTGTCGTCCAGGTCTTGGTGCCGTTGACCAGGTAGTGGTCGTGCATCCGCTCCGCCCGGGTCTTCAAGGAGGCGAGATCCGATCCGGAGCCGGGTTCTGAATATCCCTGGCACCACCAAGCATTACTTTGCAGGATGTCCGGGAGAAAGCGCTGTTTTTGCGCCTCGTTGCCGAATGTATAAATGACCGGCGCAACCATTTTGACGCCGAAAGGCACCATGTCTGGGGCGTTCGCCTCGGCTATCTCATTGGCGAAAATATACTTTTGAACGGCACTCCAGCCGGTGCCACCGTACTCGACCGGCCAGTTGATGGCTGCCCAGCCCTGGGCATAGAGAATCTTTTGCCAGCGTATGTAGTCATCCCGTTCGAGCTCAATGCCGTTGTCGGTCTTGAAACGGATGTCCGCCGGGTATTTCTCGGCAAAGAATTTTCTCACCTGGTCACGAAATGCCATTTCGTCGGCGGAAAGATTGACGTTCATTGCCAGCTCCCCTGCTTGGTTGTGTTGATTCCAGACGCAATTCCCGTACCGCAGCAGCCGGAGCGATGGCAGGCGCCGGTTGAGCAGTATGCGCATGGATTCCGGCTCAGCTGCCCGGATACCGAGTTTGCAGTATAACCACCGATGCTGCAGTGCACAAGAAATTGGTCCTGGCGACTCCGGCGCTTACCCCGTGCGCCTTAATCGGGCAAAATGACCGCATGAACTCCAGCAACCTTTCGCCACCCGCCACCCTGGATACACGCGGGCGGCCGCTGCAGGACTTGCGAATCTCCGTGCTGGACCAGTGCAACTTTCGTTGCCCCTATTGCATGCCGGAGTCCGAGTTTCACGCGGACTACCAGTTCCTGAAAAAACGCGAACGGCTTACGCACGAAGAAATCTTTCGCATCGCGCGCATCGCGGTATCTCTTGGGGTCACAAAACTGCGCCTAACCGGTGGTGAGCCGCTGCTGGACAAGCGATTGCCAGGGCTGGTCGAACGGCTGGCCACGATCGAGGGTGTGGACGACCTGGCACTGACCACCAATGGCATGTTGCTTGCGCCTGTCGCAGGCGCATTGGCCGATGCCGGGTTGCAACGCATCACCATCAGCATGGACAGCCTCGATCCCGATGTGTTCCGGCGTATGAGCGGCGATCGCGGCGACGTCAACACGGTGCTCAGCGGAATTGCTGCCGCGGAAGCAGCAGGACTCGGACCCATCAAGATCAACGCCGTCATCCAGCGAGGCATCAATGACGGCACTGTGCTCGATCTCCTGGAACACTTTCGCGGCAGTGGACACATTGTCCGCCTGATCGAATACATGGATGTCGGCAATCGCAATGGCTGGCGGCTGGAGCAGGTCGTGCCGTCACGGGAATTGCTCAAGTCGATTCATGCGAAGTGGCCGCTGCGTGCCGTTGGTCGGCAGTACCCGGGTGAGGTTGCGCGCCGCTATCAGTACCTGGACGGCCAGGGTGAGATTGGTTTCATATCATCCGTGACGGAACCGTTTTGCGGTGCATGCAGCCGCGCGCGACTGTCCGCGGACGGCGTGCTCTACACCTGTCTTTTTGCAACCACCGGAACCAGTCTTCGTGATCCGCTGCGCAATGGTGCGGACGACGAAGAACTCGCCGGCATTCTTCGACGGACCTGGCTCGCGCGGGAGGACCGCTACAGCGAATTGCGGCGACCCAATGACCGCGATATCCCGCTGGTCAGCAAAGTCGAGATGTACCGCATCGGCGGGTGAGGCCTGGATTCCACTGTCATGAGTAAACTGAGTCATATCGATAAAGAGAACCGGCCGGTCATGGTCGATGTCAGTGAGAAGAAGACCACGGCTCGCGAAGCGCATGCGCGAGCGGTAGTCGATTTTCCGCCAGACATTGCGCGCCGTTTCATGGATGGTGACATCCGCACCGCGAAAGGCCCCGTATTTGCCACGGCTATCATCGCGGGCGTTATGGCATCCAAGAAGACGCACGAACTGATCCCGTTCTGTCATCCACTGGGTCTGGACAACTGCGATATTCACATCAGCATGGATTCCGGCCGCCGTGCCATCATCGATTGCCGTTGCAAGGTTACGCACAAGACCGGGGTTGAAATGGAGGCACTGACCGGCGCGAGTATTGCCGCACTGACGATATACGACATGTGCAAGGCACTTTCCCACGACATCACGATTTCCGAGTTGCGCCTGATTTCGAAAACGGGCGGGAAAAAGGACTACGTTCGTGAAGACAGCTGATCGCATTTGCGGTCTCGTACTGGCCGGCGGGAAAAGCAGACGGATGGGCCAGGACAAGGCTCTGTTGCGACGCAACGGGGAGACTCAACTTGGCCTTGCGGTGCGCTTGCTGCAGCAGCATCTCGCGCGAGTCTTCGTTTCCGCTCGCGCCGATCAGTCCAGCGAGCCGGAGCGTGCCCGCTTTTCACAGATTGTGGACCGCTACGCCAACCTTGGACCGCTGGCCGGAATCCTGTCGGCCATGGACACCGACCCGCAAGCTGCATGGCTTGTTGTGGCATGTGATTTGCCGAATCTTGACAGTGAAACCATTCGCCACCTGCTCGACGAGCGCTCGGCGACTCAGCCGTTTACCGCCTACCGTAGCAGTGTCGATGGCATGCCAGAGCCCTTGTGCGGCATCTACAATCCTTCGGCGCGGCGCATCCTCGATGAATTTGTCGCTGCCGGCATACAGTGTCCGCGAAAAATCATGATGCGCTCCGATACGCGGCTACTCGAAGCACGGAATCCGAGGGCGCTCGATAATATCAATACACCGGATGAACTTTCGCAACATGCTGCCGGGCTCGCATCATGAAGAAACAGATCACGGTTCGATACTTCGCGCTGTTTCGTGAGCATGCCGGTATCAGCGGGGAAACCCTGGAAAGCGATGCGGAATCCGCGGCAGCGCTATTCGCACAATTGAAACACCGCCACGGCTCGGCGGAGCCTGCCGGCCACTGCAAAGTCGCGATCAATGATCAGATGGCCGACTGGGACGCGCCAGTCCGGGACGGCGACGTCGTGCTTTTCTTTCCCCCGGTTGCGGGTGGATGAAATGATGCTCATGACCGAAAAACAGATCCTGCCGGAGGAAATGCGCGATCAATTGCGCGACGCGGCTGCCGGTGCCTATGCGTCGTTCGAGGGCTGGATTCGCAATCACAATGACGGTTTGCCCGTGGTTCGGCTGGAATACGAGGCCTACTCACCCCTGTGTGTGACCGAGGGTGACAAAATCATTGCGGAAGCCCGCTCACGCTGGAAAATTCTGCATGCTCGCTGCGTTCATCGAAGCGGCTCCCTGGAAATTGGCGAGTGCGCGGTTTGGGTCGGCGTGAGTTCGGCTCACCGCGACGAGGCATTTCACGCCTGCCGTTATATCATCGACCAGGTCAAGCTGCGTTTGCCCATCTGGAAAAAGGAACACTACGCCAACGGCGACTCCGGCTGGGTCAATTGTGAGCGCTGCGCGAGTCACGGCGAGCACCAGGGTCACGAGCACGGCCTGCGACCGCAGGATGCTACTGCAGGCCGCTGACTAGCGATCGATCGCTTCCAGATCGGCGGGAACGTCGACATCGGTTGCAGCAGCGGGACATTTCACGCGGATCACTCGCGAAGGGTTTGCCTCCAACACCCTGCGTGCGCCGGAGTCACCCTGAAGGGCGAGCAATTCCGGAAAGAAGCGTGCCGGAAAGAGTACCGGCGGTCCGTCGATGCCATCGAATTCACTGGCCACCACGTACTGCGGATTCTTTGACCAGGCCTCGACCATGTCGTGCACGTGACCTTCGTCAATCAGTGGCTGGTCTGCCATCAACAACAGGACCCCGGTGGCGCTCCCGGCAACGGCCGCGACTCCGGCCGCAATCGAACCGCCAAGGCCTTTAGCGAAATCCGGATTGACCACCAGGTAGCCAGCGAGCGGCGCGCAGGCAGCTGCGACGAGCGTCCATTGATTCCCGGCGACCAGCAGGCTCTGCTGGCCAGCCACAGCTTCGGCGAGACGGATTGCGTGCGTAACCAGCGGCTTGCCGCGAAATTTCGCCAGCTGTTTGGCTGAGCCGAAACGCCGGGACGCCCCTGCGGCAAGCACTATGCAAAACAGGCCGCATTGCGGCCGTTCCACCCTGCCTGTTTTGCCGGAAATCGTCACGCGCCTGTAAACCTGCCGGTCTTGCCCGAGTATGCTGCCGGAATGCTGTAATGCGGCGGCAATGAACGAGTATAGGCACGCATGCCACATACGCAAGCAAGGCACGGCGGGACCCGGCGGAACTTTATTGCCTCGAAAAGCGCAGCATGGTGGTCGATTGGGAAGGCCTGATAATGCTGGCTACCATCGCTGCCGGGATTGTTTCCCGCAGCAATCGCCGAAACGGCGCTTGCCCTGTTCCCGGCATTTGTGGTTTGTTGTGCAGTCCCGGCTGTTTTGCCGGCGACCAGCATCTTGTGACAAACAATCAGGTAAGGAAACAGAATTGCATCGTATCAGGTCGATAGAAGACGCCAAGGCGCTCGAGGGAAAGGAGGTCGGCATTTCCGAGTGGATTATTGTCGATCAACAGAAGATCAATCAGTTTGCGGACGCAACCGGCGACTATCAGTGGATTCACGTTGATGAGGCGCGTGCAGCAAGCGAGCTTCCAGAAGGCAAGACCATAGCGCACGGCTATCTGACGCTGGCGCTGGTACCGACCCTTACCGAAAATTTCGTGCAGGTCGACAACCTGGTGCGCGCGATAAATTTCGGTTGCAACAAAATACGTTTCTATTCACCGGTGCCGGTCGGTGCAAGGGTTCGTGCGCGTGCGGTTGTACTGCAGGCAAGAAAACGAAGCGGTGCCCTGCATCTGACATCCGAGGTAACCATCGAGGTCGAGGGCGTGAAAAAACCTGCCTGTGTCGCCGAGACCATCGGCATTTACTTTGTCGAGAACGGCTCGCTCTGACGAACGTGGTTCGACTTATCTTTTTTGCAGCCAGCCTGGCAGGAACGAGTAAGGGTCGTCGCTGATCGCCGCATTGAAAGGCACAGAGTTTTGTTCCAGTAGCTTCTTCAGGCGTCCCGATTTACAGGCATCGAAGACGTCCGTGGCTCCGCCGATGTGTTCGCCGCCAACGAAGATTTGCGGAATTGTGGATAAACCGGTTTCCTGTTTGAGTGCGGCACGAATTTGGCCACCCCAGTCATCTGCCTGGTAGGCAACGGAATCCAGATCGATGGATCGGTAGGGTATTTCGTACTTCGCAAACATCTTGCGCACCGACCAGCAGAATTCGCACCATTCGAGCGCGAATAGCGTTACCGGCTGCGCCGGGTCATTGATGGTTTCTGCGAGAAATTGCAATGCCTCCACGGGGGCCGACGGCGCGGCTTCCTCATTTGCCGGTATTGCTGGCCCGACCTCATCGAAGCGGTAGCCCGGTGTCGAGCGGGAGATGCCGAGTTCTTCTTCCGTCATGTCGTTGGAAATGCCATCGAACAACGGGGTGCTCAGGTAGCGCTCGCCGGTGTCGGGAAGCATGCACAGGATGGTTGTTCCAGCCGGAGAGTCACGCGCAACCGCGAGTGCGCCGGCCAATGTCGCACCGCCGGAAATACCGGCAAAAATGCCTTCTTTTTGCGCCAGTTCACGCGACAGGCGCAGTGCTTCTGCGCCGTTGACCGGCACGACCCGGTCAACCAGCCCCATGGTGATTGCATCTTCCGTGAGCTTGGGGATGAAGTCCGGACTCCAGCCCTGCATCAGGTGCGGTCGAAACATCGGATGACTCTCGGAAACCGCGCCGTCACTGTTCCTGGGCTGCGGGATGCCGCTCCCGAGCACCGGCGAATTATCCGGTTCGCAAACAATGATCCGGGTGTCCGGTCGTTCGCGTGCAAGCACTCTTGCGACGCCCTTGAGCGTTCCACCGGTGCCAAATCCGGTAACCCAGTAGTCAAGACGCTCGCCGGCGAACGCCGCCAGAATTTCAGGTGCGGTGGTACGGCTGTGGGCATCTGCATTGGCTTCGTTTTCGAACTGCCGGGTAAGAAACCAGCCGTGCTTCACTGCAAGTTCCGTTGCCTTCGCGAGCATGCCGCTGCCTTTCAGGGCCGCCGGCGTCAAAACCACTTTCGCTCCGAGAAATCGCATCATGCGGCGTCGCTCGACGCTGAAGGACTCTGACATCGTGACCACCAGCGGGTAGCCCTTTTGTGCGCAAACCATCGCGAGGCCGATACCGGTGTTGCCACTGGTCGCCTCAATGACAGTCTGGCCCGGCTTCAGCGCGCCGCTTTTCTCCGCGGCCTCGATGACTCCCAGCGCCAGGCGGTCCTTGATCGAGCCCATCGGATTGAAGGCCTCGATCTTGACGAAGAGATTGATGCCCTGCGGCGCCAGTTTGTTCAGGCGTACGACCGGTGTGCGGCCAATGGTTTGCAGGATGTTGTCGAAGACCGGTTTCATGGGTGGTGCTCCGTCATGGTGCCATCGCGGGCAAAGAACTCGCTGGAAATACTCGATTGTGGCGACCGGGTGGCGTCACAAAGTATAGTAAGGCGTGATTATGCAGGGCTGCAGGTTCGGTAGGTAGTGCTGCTGGTCAGATCGAATCTCGAGACCGCTCGTAACAAACCTAAGACTCAGGGGAGAGGGGTGATGGAAGTGAATGGAATTTTGGCAATCCTGATCCTGATTGCGGATGTCTACGCTATTCTCAAGATCGCGCAGAGCTCTGCTGAGACCGGCAAGAAAGCTTTGTGGATCGTGCTGGTACTGGTGCTGCCGATTGTCGGAGTCATCATCTGGTACCTGGCAGGTCCGGGTCGGCCGTCCTGATCAGGTAACCGCGGGAGATGCCCAAGTTGCGGCGCCTTGCAGCGCACTTTGGCAGCATGCACGGACCGCGCTCACAGTCTGCACTGGCGGATAGCACTAGCGTAGTCCCAACAAAAAAAGGTTGACAGGCAGGAACCTGTCAACCTTTTGGTTTGCACTTTCCTGGAGCTGGTTGCGTCGCTAGTCGAACAGCACGCGGAACGTCACTCCGTAAGTTCTCGGTTCGTTCGGGTAGCCACTGTAGCTGCCGGCCTGTGCAACCGACGGAAATGCCTGCAGGATGTACTCGTCGTTGCTCAGGTTTCGGCCCCAAAGCATGGCCTCGAAACCGTTGTCCCACTGCAGGCCCAGGCTTGCATTAACCGTGCTGACCTCCCGCGAAGCAACATCTTCGGGAACGTTTTCGATGACCTGCACTTTCTTGTCGAAAACATATTCAGCGCGAATGAAGCCGGTCATGCTGGCGCCAAGATCGAAATTGTAGGTGCCTGAAGTATTCATGCTGAACGGGTGCACGCCGGGTACCGAGGTTCCGCTGAGATCGGTCGGCCCACCGACGCCGCTCGCGCCCGGGAACGAGTCGTATTCCGCGTCCAACCAGGTTCCGGAGAACGTGAACTCGAAAGCGTCGACCGGGAGCCAGGTCAAATCCATCTCGGCACCGGTGGTCGATTGCTTGCCGGCATTGGCCAGCGAGAAACCGGTACCGGTGAATATGTTTGACTGGAAACCATCGATTTCCTGGTCAAAAATGGCGATGTTGATGGCACCGGTCGAGAAATTGCCCTTGATGCCTATTTCATAAAGCATGGCTTCTTCAGGACCAGCATAACGGGTACCGGGAACCAGGTTGTTCAGGCCAAGGCCGGCCGCACTGATGGCTGCCATATCGGCGGCAAACGGCCGGGAGTCCCGCGACAGGTTCCACGAGGTCGCCTTGAACCCGGTGCCGGCGCCCAGGTAAATATTGATGTCATCGGTTGCGTCGAACGCGAGTCGCACGGTCCAGGTCGTGTCGCTGTCGCTCGAATTGCCGGATTCGACCGAGTTCGGGTAGCCGAGGAATGGCGGCAGGAACTGCAGCGGCTGCAGGCCGAGTACCGGGTTGCAGGCAGGTGCCGGCGTACCCGGACAAGGAATGGTGCTGAGTGCCTGTGCTTGTGCCGCAGCCGCCGGGTTCGCTGCGATATTCGCCGGTGTCGGCGGCAAACCCGTCAATGCGCCGAAGATCTGCGCGAAACCAATCTGCACGAAATTCAGGCTTGAGAACACATCGGTATTCGTCATATTGACGAAGGCGTCTTTTTCGTCGCTCGTATAGTTGGCACCCAGCGTCAGCGTGGCGCGGTCCGTCATGTGCCAGTCGACCTGGCCAAAGATCGAATAGGCTTGGTCATCCTGGCCGGCGGACTCGAAATTGCCCTGGCCTGCAGCGAAAAACGTGCCTGCCGGAAGGCCAATTCCATTCTCAAGAGCTGTCACACCGAAGCCAGACAATAAGTCTGCGTACGTGCGGAAGTCGTTGCCGTAGTTCAGCACGTTGCTGATACGCACTTGCTCGTCGAAGAAGTAACCGCCGATCATCCAGTCGAGCTTGTCCCCGCCGGTCGAGGTCAGGCGCAATTCCTCGGTCAGGGTGTCGATATCGGTATCGCCGGAATTGACACTGATCAACTCGGCGCTGGTGAAATCGACATCGCTGTTCTCGAATCGCGACTGGGTGCGATACGCGGTGATCGAGGTCAGTCTCGCGACAGCGAAATCGTAGTCGATCTGCATCGACAGGCCGCTGTTGTCAATCTTGTTCTCCGGATTGAAGTCGTAATAATTTTCGTAGGCGAAGGGCGCGTTTTCGACCAGGTCACCGCCGATAAGCGGGTGGCGAATGGCATTCCCGGTCGGACCGTCGACCAGGTTTGCTACGCCGCAGCACATTTCGTCAATTTCATCGTAATCGGCTATGAATCGAAATTCGAGGTTGTCAGTAGGTACCAGCAGAAACTGTCCGCGGACGCCCCAGCGGTTCCGCTCGCCGTATTCCTCGCCATCGACCAGGTTGGTGTAATAGCCATCGCGGCTGTTGACGCTGCCGGAGAGGCTGAATGCCATGGTGTCGGTCAAGGGTCCGGTGATGTCACCTTTCACCAGCACCTGGTTGTAGTCACCCAGCGTCAGCGATGTAGAGCCGCTGAAACTGTCAAGATCCGGTTTTGCCGTAACAATGTTGATGATGCCGGCCGATGCGTTCTTGCCGAACAGTGTGCTTTGCGGGCCACGCAGAACTTCAATGCGCTCAAGGTTCGGCAGGTCGGAGAGGGCGGAGGCAGATCGCGAACGGTAAACGCCGTCGACAAATACACCGACCGAAGGCTCGATGCCGGCGTTATTCGCGCCGTTGCCGAAACCGCGGATGATGAAATTGGTATTGCCGGTGGTCTGCAATTGCGTGACGCGAAGTGACGGCACGATGAATTGCAAGTCCTTCATGTCCAAAACCTGTGAGCGATCCAGCGTCTCCGCAGTGACGACCGACACGGCGACCGGCACCTGCTGCAGGGTTTGCTCGCGCTTTTGCGCCATGACGATGATCTCTTCCACGACCATCGGCGCCTCTTGCGCAAATATCGGGCTGGCCGAAATGGCCAGGGCAAATGCGACAATTGCTTTACTTGAAAGACGCTTGGGCGCGCAATTTGCCGCACACGCTGCTGCAGCGCCAGATTTGAATAGCCGAGTCGAATTGGCCATTGGATTCCCCCAGAATGTGTTTATTGACCTGTGTCGCTGACACAGGCTGTTGCCTTGACTGTCCGCGAGACCACCTGCATTGAAGCTGTCCGGATCAAGTAATTTGCGTTCGTTCCCGGCGAGCTTCAGTGCGCAAAAGGATAGCACTATTTGGGTGTCGGCAAGCAGTACCGGGCGAGAAAATTGCTGCAGAATCGGTTACCTGCATTTCGAATCAGGTGTAGTCCCTTAAGCACGGTCGCCGGCCTGCAGGCCGCGGCCGGCAGCACTTGCGGCCGGCTTGACCGGTTCTGTTAAATTGTGAGCTTCTGTCACCGGACTGACTTTGAAGGAGAGGAAATGCACGGGCTCATGATGGACACGCCTCTGGTGATTTCCTCGATTCTGCGCCATGCCGAGCGCAATTATGGCGGCCGGGAAATCGTTTCGGTGACCGCTGACAATCCGCGCCACCGGTACCGCTATTCGGATCTCTGCCGGCGTACCCGCCAGCTTGCCAACGCCCTCGATAAGTGCGCACTGGCTCGCGGCGATCGCGTTGCGACGCTCGCATGGAACGATTACCGCCACCTCGAGGCGTATTATGCCATCGGTGGCGCCGGTTACGTCTGCCATACCATCAATCCACGGCTATTCGCCGAACAGATCGTGTTCATCATCAATCATGCTGCTGATCGTATTCTCCTGACGGATCCGTTGTTTTTGCCGTTGCTGGAAAAAATTGCAGGAAAGATCGGCTGCATCGAGCGTTACGTCGTGCTTACTGACGATAGTCATATGCCCGCGACAACGCTGAAGAATGCAATGTCCTACGAGTCGTTCATCGGTTCGGAAAGTGAATCCTACGAGTGGCCGGCACTGGATGAGAAAGACGCTGTCGCGCTTTGCTACACCTCGGGGACTACCGGTGACCCGAAAGGGGTACTCTACAATCACCGGTCAACGGTGTTGCACGCGTACGCCGGGATCGCGCCTGACGTATTGAACCTGTCCAACCGGGACTGCGTGCTGCCGGTCGTTCCACTGTTTCACGTGAACGCCTGGGGCATACCGTATTCGGCCCTGATGGTCGGCGCCAAACTGGTTTTCCCCGGCCCGAAAATGGGCGATGGCGAAACCCTGTATGCGCTGATGGAAGGCGAGGACGTGACCCTCTCGCTCGGCGTGCCAACCGTCTGGATGGCATTGCTGCAGTACACAGAGAAGGCCGGCAAACGACTGAACAAGCTGCAGCGCACTGTCATCGGTGGTGCGGCCGTCCCGGAATCCATGATTCGCGCCTTTCGCGACCGGCACGGTGTGGTCGTGCACCAGGGCTGGGGTATGACGGAAATGAGCCCGCTCGGCACCCTGAATTCTTTAAAGGCCGGCATGCAGGAATGGCCGGCGGACGACATACTGCGGCTGCAGACCAAGGCCGGGCGCGGCATATACGGCGTCGAGCTTCGCATAGTCGATGACGAGCAGAATGAACTTCCGTGGGATGGCAAAGCTTACGGCGCGCTGCAGGTGCGCGGACCGTGGATCTGCAGCGATTATTTCAAGCTCGACGGCTCTGCTGGCGCGCACACCGCGGACGGCTGGTTCGACACGGGCGACGTCGCAACCATCGACCCTGACGGATTCCTGGCAATCACCGACAGGACCAAGGACGTCATCAAGTCAGGCGGTGAATGGATCAGTTCGATACAGGTCGAGAATATTGCGATGGGTCATCCCGGTGTCAGAGAGGCCGCCGTTATCGGTGTGCCGCATGCCAAGTGGACCGAGCGTCCCCTGCTCGTGGTGGTCGCCGCTGAAGGGGCAAAACTCGACCGGGACCAGATGTTGGCCTGGTTCGATGGCAAGATCGCCCGCTGGTGGCTGCCCGATGACGTGGTTTTTGTCGATAGTATTCCGCATACCGCGACCGGCAAGGTGAAGAAAATCGATTTGCGCCGCCAGTTCGCCAATTACACTCTGCCGACGTCACCGGCAGACTTTTGATTCAGGGGACCGGTCGGTATTATTCGCAGCCAGCTTGCAATAGCATGCCGTGCTTCCCGCCCCCTGAATTTCTGTACCCGCTGTCAATGTGAAAAGGAAACTCTATGGCTGACGCGTTGCGCCTTTTTGGACTCAAAGCGATCGTCACGGACGCTGCGTCCGGTATCGGTGAGGCAATCGTGCGCACCTTCGTCAAACAAGGGGCGGCAGTTCTGGCTGTAGATTCAGCAACGAGCGGCATCGAAACCCATTTCCGAAAGCTCAATGGAGTCACCGGTGTGGCGCTGGATCTGCGCGCAAAGGATTCGGCCAGGCAGTTGATCGCTTCTGCAAAGTCCGTGCTCGGCGGGCTCGATATCGTGGTGAGCAATTTTGACTGGCATGGCGAATCACCCGTCTTCAGCAAAGAGGGTGAGCAGGCATACCGCGCATCCGAACGGGCCCTGCACGCATTGATGCAGTCGTTCGCGATGCGTTGCGGCGAGTCCGGGATTGCCGCGAATTTCATTCAGCCTGGCGCTGTCATGACGCCGGTGAGCCGCCGGGTTTTTTCCAGCGACCGGGAACTGCGCGACCACTGCATCCGCATGTCTGCGGCAAGGCGCCTTGGTGAACCGGTCGACATTGCGAAAGTGGCATTGTTCCTGGCAACGGATGATTCTGTGTTTGTCAGCGGCACTGGCATCAGGGCCGATGGCGGCATCGCCTCCCGCTGAGCATTGCCGGTGAATCCCGTACTTCAGGATCTGATCACGCTGCTGCGCCTGGAGCGAATCGAGGACAATATTTTTCGCGGCCAGAGCCGGGATATCGGATCCGCGCAAGTCTTCGGCGGGCAGGTCGTGGGGCAGGCATTGTCAGCCGCGCACCTGACGGTCGAGAGTCGACGCGCTCACTCCCTGCATGCCTACTTTCTTCGCCGCGGTGACATGAATGCCCCGATCATTTACGAGGTCGATCGTGCCCGCGACGGCGGCAGCTTCTCGGTCCGCCGCGTGGTTGCAATCCAGCATGGCCGGCCGATACTGAATCTCGCTGCGTCATTCCAGTCTCCCGAGGCCGGCCTCGAGCATCAGGCACGCATGCCGGACGTTCCAGGGCCGGAGGGACTGCAGGACGCTACCGAGGTTGCCAAGGATGTTCTCGAGCTTATTCCGGATAAGATGCGCCGCTACCTCACCGACAAGCGGCCATTCGAATTCCGGCCGGTGCACCCGCTGAATTTTACCGAGCCCGAAGTTCTGCCGCCGGTGAAACATGTCTGGATCCGGGCTGTCGATTCGCTTCCCGACGACGCCAGTCTGCACCAGAACCTGTTGGCCTACGTGTCAGATTACGAATTGCTGGGCACAAGCACGCTTCCGCATGGCCTGCTGTTTGCCCGCGGCAACGTACTGATGGCGAGCCTGGATCACGCGCTCTGGTTTCATCGCGATGTTCGCGTGGACGAATGGCTGCTGTATACGTTTGATAGTCCGAACGCCTCGGGCGCGCGCGGATTTTCTCGCGGTCAGTTCTTTACACGCAGCGGAGTCCTGGTCGCGTCCTCTGCGCAAGAAGGTCTGGTACGGGTACTTCCGGAAGGACAGCAACGACCGCCACGCTCCGACCCGCGTCAACAGCGGTAGCGATTATTCGTCGCTCGCCCCGTACTCGGCGAATTCGCGGGCGAATCGGCGGCCGTTTTCGACATAGTGGCGAGCCGCCATCTGCAAGTGGCTGAATTCATCGGCCTTGAGCGGACGGATGATCCTGGCCGGGGAACCAAGAATCAGGACGCCGTCCGGGAACACCTTGCCTTCGGTTATCAGTGAATGGGCGCCAACAAGGCAATTCTTTCCGATGCGTGCGTTGTTGAGGACCGTGCTGCCAATGCCGATCAGGGATCCGTCGCCAATGGTGCAGCCGTGCAACATGACCCGATGTCCGACCGTCACATTGCTGCCAATCTGCACGCGTATGCCGGCATCGGTATGCAGCACCGACCCATCCTGAATATTGGAATTTTCACCGATCTCGATCCAGTCGTTGTCGCCCCGGATGACGACGTTGAACCAGATGCTGGCGCCATGACCGACGCGCACGCTGCCGATGACGGTGGCGTTGTGCGCGATGAAGTGATCCGTTCCTTCGAACTGCGGCCGACGCTCGCCGAGGCTCGCAATCATCTGGATTTCGCCTGGTTTGCAACCGCGGCAGTCGCCGCCGCAATCGCAGCGGGATCGCCGAGAAAGTGGCGCGATCGCGGCTCGAGTTTCTTGTCGAGCTCATAGACGATGGGCACCCCTGTTGGGATGTTGAAACCGGTGATGTCGTCGTCAGAAACCTTGTCGAGCATCTTTACCAGTGCGCGAAGGCTGTTTCCGTGCGCGGCAACGAGGACGTTTTTGCCGGCTCGCAAATCCGGCGCAAGCCGCTCATGCCAGCAGGGCCTGACGCGATCGAGCGTAGTCGCCAGGGACTCTGTCGATGGCAGGTTGGCGACGCCGGCGTAGCGCGGGTCGTGGCGGGGATGTCGCTCGTCATCAGGATCGAGTGCGGGAGGCGCCGTGCTGTAGCTGCGGCGCCAGACCTGGACCTGCTCCGCACCATACTTCGCCGAGGTCTCTGCCTTGTCGAGCCCCTGCAGGGCCCCGTAGTGGCGTTCGTTGAGCCGCCAGTCACGAATGACCGGAATCCACATCCGATCCATCTCGTCCAGCATGAGCCATAACGTTCGAATGGCTCTTTTCAGTACCGAGGTGTACGCAATATCAATTGTGAAGTCGAGATTGCCAACCTCTCGCCCGGCACTGATCGCTTCCGCGCGTCCTTGCTCCGTCAGGTCGACATCGGTCCAGCCGGTAAACAGGTTCTGCAGATTCCATATGCTCTGCCCATGCCGGCAAAGCACGAGTTTTCCGGGCATCATCTCGTCCTCACGTGCATGCGAAGGTCAGCCGCCAGCCAGCCGCCGGAGCTCCTGAGCTGCCACTGACAAGGTGGCGAAGTCGATTTCCGGGCGCAACTTCATTTCTGCGATCACAGTATCCAGTTTGCGCACGGCAACCAAATGCTCCTCCAGCCATGCTTCGAAAAGATCGATTGGCTTCAGCTTGCTGCGGCGCTTCAGCAGACTGGCCGAAAGGTCGCGTCGCAGCCTGTAAAATTCGTCACGCAGATTGCTGCGGGCGATCGCCTGCCAGCGGCCCTCGACTGCAAGTTCCTCGACCGATCGATTGAGCCAGATGAAGCCAAGTCGCTCGCTGAGCGTCGAATACATTCTCGCTGTATCAGTGATGTCTTTCTTGTAGATGTTGGACAGGTCCGTAATATCCAGGCCGCCGCGAGTCAACAACAGACCGGCCATTTTTCGTGCCAGCTTGTCCGGCGTCCCGAGCCGCATGTGTCCCTCTGTGATGGTTTTCAAACGCTCTTTTGAAACATTCGATACGAAACTCTGGACACGTGAGTACACGGTCGTCATTCCAGGTTTCAGGTGCTGGACAGCATCGACGATGTCCAGTGCGTCGCCATAGCGCCACAGCAGCCAGTAACAGGCATGCCGCAAAATGCGGCTGACCTCGAACATCATGTCCTGCTGCACGGTAGCCGGAATCTGGTTATCCAGCGATTCGATCGTGCGCCAGATTTCGGTGGCGTCGCACACTTCGCGAGCCACGACATAGGCACGGGCGATAGCCACGACATCGGCGCCGGTATCGAGCTGTACCCGTTTGACGAACGCCGGCCCCATTCGATTGACAATGTTGTTTGCAATGAGCGTTGCGAGAATTTCGCGGCTCAGCCGGTGGCGAGGTATGAGATCGCCGTACCGGCGTCTCAGTACGGCCGGAAAGTAACGCTGCGGGTCGGTAGTCAGGAAGTCTTCGAGAGACTGGGGAGAATCGGCCAGGCCGTTGTACAAGTCGATTTTGGCGTAACTGAGGATTACCGCCATCTCTGGACGCGTGAGGCCCTGTTTTTTCTCCCGTCGTTCCTCGATTTCCACTTCATCCGGGAGAAACTCCAGGGCGCGATCCAGCAATCCGGATTTTTCGAGATTCTGAATCAGTCGCGCCGACTCATCCAGCCGCTCGCTTGCGTGGGCTTCCATCATGCTTATCGCCTGTGACTGCAGGTAATTGTTTCGCAGAACAAAAGCAGCAACTTCATCGGTCATCTGTGCCAGCAGCCGATTGCGCCGTGCCCGCGTCAGGCCCTTCTCTTTCGCTGCGGCGCTGAGCAGAATCTTGATATTGACCTCTCGGTCAGAGCTGTCGACGCCGCCGGAATTGTCGATGAAATCTGTGTTGACACGGCCACCGTTGAGGCTGTACTCGATTCGGCCGCGCTGCGTCAGCCCGAGATTACCGCCTTCACCGATAACCTTGCATCGCAGCTGATTGGCGTTCACGCGGACGCTGTCGTTGCTGCGATCGCCAACATCGAGGTGCGATTCGGTACTGGCCTTGACGTAGGTACCTATGCCGCCATTCCACAACAGGTCGACCGGCATCCGCAGGATGGCGCTGATGAGCTCGTTGGGTTGCATGGCCGACGCTTCGATACTGAGCATTTCCCTCGCTTCGCGGCTGAGCTTGATCAGTTTCGCCTGTCGCGAGTAGATGCCGCCACCTTGCGACATCAGCTTCTCGTTGTAGTCGGCCCAGGTGGAGCGGGGAAGTACAAACAGTCGTTTACGTTCATCGAAGCTGGCCTGCGGGTCCGGCTGCGGGTCGAGAAAAATGTGTTCGTGATTGAATGCCGCGACCAGTTTGATCATTGTTGACTGCAGCATGCCATTGCCAAACACGTCGCCGCTCATGTCACCGATGCCGGCAACGGTGAACGGCTCCTTCTGTATGTCGATTCCCTGTTCCCGGAAATGACGTTTGACCGCTTCCCAGGCACCGCGCGCGGTAATGGCCATTTTCTTGTGGTCATACCCGGCAGACCCGCCGGAAGCAAACGCGTCATCGAGCCAGAAGCCGTATTCGGCAGACACGCTGTTGGCGATATCGGAAAAAGTCGCCGTACCCTTGTCCGCGGCAACAACCAGGTACGGGTCGTCGCGGTCACGGCGTACAACATTGGCGGGCGCAATGACCTTGCCATTGACGACGTTATCGGTGATATCGAGCAATCCGCGGATGAAGATCTTGTAGCAGGCAATTGCCTCCGCAAGGATGACGTCCCGATCTCCCTTGGGCATGCGTTTGGGAACGAATCCGCCTTTGGCGCCGGTCGGAACGATGACTGTATTCTTTACGACCTGAGCTTTCATCAGTCCAAGCACTTCGGTGCGAAAATCTTCCCGTCGATCGGACCAGCGAATGCCGCCCCGGGCAATGTCTCCGCCACGAAGATGAACAGCCTCTACGCGCGGAGAATAGACAAACACTTCATATTTCGGCCGTGGCTTCGGCGATTCGGGAATCCTGTGCGGATCGAGTTTGATTGAAATGCACGGCTTCAGATCGCCGCTCTCGTCGCGCTGATAGTAATTGCTGCGTAGTGTGGCGCTGATTGCACCGGCGAACGCGCTCAGGATACGGTCCTCGTCGACGCTGTTGGCACGTGCAATCTTTCTCGATATACCCGTCAGGCAGGTTTCAAGCTCCGCTTCGCGATTCTTCTTTGCCATGGACGGATCGAACTGCAGTTCGAATTGCCGCACCAGGCTGGTTGCAAGACCGGCATGATCGGCCAGAACATCCTCCATGTATTTCTGACTGAACGGGATACCTAGTTGCAGCAGGTACTTTGCATAACAGCGAATCAGCGAGACCTGCCGCCAGTCGAGGTCTGCAGCAAGCACCAGGCGATCAAATCCATCGTTTTCCGTGATCCCACGCCACGCCTGCTTGAAACTGTCCTGAAAGCGCACCGCGACCGAGTCCAGATCCAGTTCATCCGCGCCTTTGAACTGCAGTTCAAAATCCTGGATCCAGTACTGCCGGCCTCGGCGGAGTGCCAGTTTGTAGGGGCGTTCGCTGTGAACGAAAGCACCCATGTCCTCGAGCATCGGCAAAACCCGTGACAGCAGCAGCGGCTCATCCGCGGAAAAGGTGCGGAAGTTGAGGTGATCCGGTGCGGCGCCAGGGGCCTTGTGCAGCAACAAGGAATTGTCGTGTTCACTCCTTAGCAGCCCGTCAATGCGCTTGATGTCGAGGCAGGCAACGGCCGGCGGAGTGTCGCCCTGGTAGGCAAGATTGAAGCTCTGGCCATACTCGCGGTAGAGCGAGTGTCCGTCGGCTTCCCCGTATCGATTGCTCAGTTGGCTACGCAGCTTGTCGCGCCAGGTAACGACCGCATCCGCAATCTTGTTTTCGATTTCCTTGATGCTGATCTGAGGTTTGTCGGTCGTTCCTGTCCTGACAATCGTATGCATCCGTGCCAGCGGCGAATCTGAAATCTGCACGCTGGTGTCGATGGAAATTCCCAACAATGCACGTTGCAGAATGTCCTCGACCCGGCGACGAACCGCCGTCGTGTATTTTTCCCGGGGAATGTACACGATGCATGAAAAGAAGCGGCGGAACGCGTCACGACGGAGAAAGAACTTGACTCGCCGCCGGTCCTGCAAATTGAGAATGCCGTTCGTCGTGCGTGCAAGGTCCGGTACGGAACTCTGGAACAGT
>JAHKKM010000076.1 GCA_020027645.1 Pseudomonadota bacterium | reverse complement strand
GGAGTTTGGCACCTCGATGTCGGCTCATCACATCCTGGGGCTGTAGCAGGTCCCAAGGGTATGGCTGTTCGCCATTTAAAGTGGTACGCGAGCTGGGTTTAGAACGTCGTGAGACAGTTCGGTCCCTATCTGCCGTGGGCGTTGGAAATTTGAGAAGAGCTGCTCCTAGTACGAGAGGACCGGAGTGGACGTATCTCTGGTGTTCCGGTTGTCACGCCAGTGGCATTGCCGGGTAGCTACATACGGACGGGATAACCGCTGAAAGCATCTAAGCGGGAAGCCCCCTTCAAGATTAGATTTCCCTGGACCCTTGAGGTCCCTAAAGAGCCCTCGAAGACTACGAGGTTGATAGGCTGGATGTGGAAGCGTAGTAATGCGTGAAGCTAACCAGTACTAATTGCTCGTGCGGCTTGGCCATATAACACTAAAGCACTTATGTGTTAATGCGACTTGTAATGCGACACTTGAACATCAGAAGTTTTCCAGATTGTTTTGTATTCTGGAAAAAAGGAGAATTACGGTGACAGTTACCTTAATTCTTTTGGGAATTGTGAATCGCAGTATTACCTTTGGCTGAATTAAGGTAACTGTCACCATAATTCCCGCTTTTTTCTAAACGACTTGCCTGGCGGCAATAGCGAGCGGGAACCACCCGATCCCATTTCGAACTCGGAAGTGAAAACGCTCAGCGCCGATGGTAGTGTGGGGTTTCCCCATGTGAGAGTAGGACATCGCCAGGCTTTTAAATTGAAGCCCCGGTCCAGATGGACCGGGGCTTTTTTTATGGCCGCAACGGATTAACATGTGAGAATGCAGGCTTGAATTGAGTGTTTGAACCCAGGGTCGAGAAAGGATATTGCAATGCCATTGACCGAGGACGAATTTGAGGAGCTGGAGGAGAGCTTTCGCTACAACGACGAAAACAGCGACGGGAAAATCGAGTTCAAGGAATTCCTCAATATGCTCAAGGGGCTCGAGGCAGGCGTGTCACTGGAAGAGGCAAGGATCGGATTTCGTGAAATTGACAGCGATAATGACGGATCCATCGAACTCGACGAATTCATCGATTGGTGGCGCGACGCCTAGACAATAGGTCCTCATAGCGTAAACACCCCGTGTATTTAATGACTGGACCGCCGAACGCAGGTAAGATACGCAACCCTTTTTACTGTTAGAAGATAGCTGAGGTGTTGAACATGAGATTGTCAGGTCTTGCTGTACTCCTGCTCGCATTGCCGGGAGTGTCTTTGGCCCAGGGATCCAGTCGTTCGCAGACGTGGGAGTTTTCGGTCGGGGGTCTCTATCAGGACTCAGAATCCGCATCGGGAAACGGCGGCTCGTCATTCGAAATGGACAGCGCGCTCGGTCTTGCGTTCAACATTGGTTATAACTTGACCAACAAATTTGCACTGAGTGCGGACTTCGACTTTCTGGAGCCTGACTACACCGCGGTTCTCGCCGACGAAAACGACCCGGATAATACGCAAACAATCCGTCATTCCTTGTCTCAGTTTAATGGTCGATTCAAGGGAACGTTTAACATTTTGGAAGGCCCGTTCTCGCCATTTGTTGAAATCGGTGCCGGCTGGACATACTTTGATTCCAACGTAGCCAGTGGGCCGCCGATAGTCGGATGCTGGTGGCATCCTTACTACGGCAATATCTGTTCAGGCTACTACGACACCATTTCCGAAACAGAAATGACCTGGGGTGGTGCGGTCGGTTTTCGCTACGAGTTCGCCGGCGGCAGCTTCGTCAAAGCAAACTACAGCATTTATGAAGTCGATGTCAGCGGCGATGGTGCCGACCCACAGCTGGCTTCGGTGCGGCTGGAGTATGGCTGGCGTTTCTAGCACCCTGACAGCACAGCGTGTTGACATCAAAAGCCGCATCCCGCACTGGATGCGGCTTTTTTCGTTTGTTGCGTGTATTCCGGTGCTCCGCTAGACTGAATTGAACCCACGCAAATCAGCGAAACAACAGTGGGGTCCATTCGATGCGTCCCGCCCGCGTAGCACTTTTTTCATTGCTCGGCATCGTCGCCGTACTGGTGCTTGTAGTGGTGCTGGCGTTGATCGTCGTTCTCAGCGTCGACCTCGGACGATACAGGTCTAATGCCGAGGAGCTGGTCAGCGAGCGGCTGGGTCGAGAGTTTCGCATCGGCGGAGCTTTCGAGCCATCGCTTGGCAGAAGCATTCGACTTGTTGCAGAAGACCTGCGGCTGGCCGGCACTGAATGGTCCGACGCCAGCGACCTGGTTTCCGTAAAAAGGCTCGAGCTGAGCATAGATACCTGGTCGCTATTTCGCGGTCCGATCATCATCGAGATGCTGTCTATTGATGGTACGAGGATCAATCTCGAGAAACTGGAAGACGGCCGCAACAACTGGACCATGTCGACGCCGCAGGATTCAGAGCAGGATTCTGACGAGGAGGTGCCAGCTGAAGGTGGGGGTATCGACGAACTACCCGTCATGCTGAATGAACTGCGTGTCGACGATTTTACTCTCAACTACCTTTCCCCCTCGTTGCGAAGGCCCCTGAACGTTGCGCTTGACGAGGTGCACGAGACAATTCTTGAATCCGGAGACCTGCAACTCGGGATTTCCGGACAGGTAAACGACAAGGCGATTTCCATTACGGCGCTGGCAGGGAAAGTCGACAACCTGGTGGCGCTGCAGGATGTTGCGCTGAAGCTTGAGGGAGTCCTTGGCGAAATCAGTTTTCAGGGCAACGCAGCAATTGATGATTTGCTCGCGCCTCGGCGCCCGACGGGTCGATTACTAGTCCAGGGTCCAAACGCGGAGTATCTGACTGATGCCCTGGGACTTGACCCAATAACCACCGGACCGTTGAGCCTGGATACGTCCATGGCACCGGCAGGGCAGCGCATGAACGTCACGGCGCGCGGTGTCTTCGGGGAATTCACACTTGATGTCAGCGGCTCGCTGGTCGACCTGGGTAACTGGAGCGACATGGATATCCGGGCAGCCGCAGCCGGACCGAATGCAGCTGCCATTGGCCGGCTGGTGGGCAATGACACAGTGCCTGAAGACCCGTTTCGAATTACGGCTGCTGCGGCAATTGCGGGACGAAAAATCCGGATTGAGACAGTAAACGTCCAGATCGGGGAGACGCACTTCGATGCCAGCGGCGAATTTGCCAATTTCCCCAGCCCGGGCGGGGCGTCGATGGCTCTTGATATCTCGGGGCCGGATTTCGGCCGTTTCAATAAGCTTCTTGGCTTGCCGGGAAAGCTGACAGGCCCGTTCGAACTGGACGCGAAGCTCGCGCAATTGCCGGACGGGAATGCTTCAGTTCAACTTGACGCAACCGCGCAGGACCTGAACTTCACTATCGATGGAATCCTCGTCGATCAGCCGGAATTCATGGGTTCAAAAGTTGACGCTGTTTTCAACGGAAAGGATTTCGCCGTTATTGCGCAAGCGGCAGGCTTGTCCAAGGCGCCGTCAGTGGACTTCGACGCCCGGATTTCCGCAGAAATGTCAACCAGCGGCGTGCAACTATCGGAGAGTTTTGCACGTGTCGGCAAGGACAGGCTTCAGATAAGCGGACTGATTGGAAATGATCCACTGAAGAAAGACACAGATCTGACTTTTGAGGTGGCGGGTCCCAACCTCAAGCGCTCGCTTGTCGCTTTCGGCGTGGAGGCGGCCAAGTTGCAGCGGGGTCCATGGTCGGCCAAAGGGCGCATTTACCGGGAGGAAGACCGTTTCGTGGTGCAGGACCTGCGAGCAACCATCGGCGCAAACGGTGAGTACGTGCTGAGCGCCGATGGCCGCGTAACGGATGACCCGAAGCGGATAGGCTCGACTGGAAAAATAAGCTTGAATGGCAGCAGCCTGGCAGCACTGGCGGACGCGACCGGTTTGTCCGGGATGCCCGATGCCCAGTTCAAAGCCACTGTGGACGTCGAAAGACTCAGCAATGGAAACAAAATCACGAAAGCCACTTTCCAGCTCGGCAAGGATTCAATGGAGATCACGGGCCTCGCAGGTGACCCGCCGCTGCTGCAGAACACTGATCTCAAGTTCAAGCTCATGGCAAAGGACCTGAAGTCGTCACTGGCAAGTTTCGAAGTTCCTGCGGACAAGGTTCCCTCGGGTCAGTTCTCGGCAGCAGGCCAGATTCGCTACTCGGGAGAGGCCTTTGCCTTGCAAAATATCACTGCATCGCTGGCAGGCGCCGAACTGAAGGCTAGTGGACGAGTGGGTGCATTACCGTCTCTTGATGGCACGGACATTGATATCAATCTGGCTGGTGACAACCTCGCCAGCCTGCTGCCCCCGAGTGACATGTTCAAGGCGAAAGCAGATCCTTTCAGTATTCGAAGTAAAGTGCGATTAGCCAACAACCGTCTGTCGCTCAGCAATGCGGATGTGCGCCTTGGCGAGGCACGACTGAATGGCGCTGTATCCACGGCGTTTGAACCGCTGTTAAGCAAAGGAACATTTTCCTTGCAGGCCAATTCGCCGGACTTTGGTCATCTCGTAACGCCCTTCGCAGAGCGCATAACCAACATCAAGGTTCCGATGACTTTCAAGGCCAGCGGTAACTGGGACGATAATTACTGGAAATTTGAAGAGCTGTTACTGACGGTTGGAAAGGGCAGATTTTCCGTTGTGGGCACGCTTGATGGGCCGCCGGATTTTGAACACACCGATCTTCGGGTGGATTTACATATCGAAAATGTCAAATATTTGAGCAGTCTGGCTGGGCGCGAGCTGCCCAGCGAATCGGTTACCTTGCGTGGTCACCTGACGGGTACCCAGCACGAGATGACCTTGACTGAGTTCGTGGCCAAGCTGGGTGCGAGCGACATCGACGGGCAGTTCCGGCTTCGGGATGGCGCCGTTCCGACTGCCAATATCAAGATTGTGTCGAATCGACTGGATCTCAGCGGCTACCTGCCGCCACCCAAAGAGCCGGTGGCTGCTCCGGAGAACGAGGAAGCTCCAGCCGAGCCAAAAACCCGGGTAATACCGGATACGCCGATTCCGATGGACAAGCTGCGGAAATTCGACGCGGACGTTGATATCCGGTTCGGGGAACTGAAACTTCGCACAAGGCCCATGACCGATGTTCGCCTTGTGGGGTCCCTGAAGGCGGGTGACCTGAAGGTGAGTGATTTCAGCCTGACCGGCCAGCGCGGCGGGTCACTGTCCGGTGGCGTGCACCTCAAGCCGGAGGGCCCCGGGGCCAAACTGTTGCTGAGGATCAGTGGCCGCAAACTGACCATTGGATTGCATGCAGATACTCCGGAAGAGTTCGCAGCACTACCGGAATATGATGTCGATTTCGTGCTTCACGGCAAAGGCACGACAGCCGCCGAACTTGCCGGGTCGTTCAATGGATACACACGTTTGGTAACCGGCCCGGGCCGCACCAGGGCCGGTGCGGCAGGATTTTTCACCAAGGACGTGGTCATGGAGTTGCTGAATTCCCTCAGCCAATGCGGAGGTCGATCTGAAAACAGAAAAACTCGACGTCGAACTGAACATGGTGCCGCAAACGGGAATCGGCATCGGGCTGTCGGACATGGTAACGCCGTATACGAAAGTTAGCGGCACGCTTGCCCACCCAACACTCGTGCTCGATCCAGAAGGAGCTTTGGTCGAAGGCAGTCTGGTGGTCGCCACCGCAGGCATTTCCTTTCTGGCCCGGCGCTTCAAAGAACGCTACCTGTCAGCCAAAGATGCCTGTGGCAAGGCAATAGACGATACGTCCGAAGAATTCGCAAGACTGGATGCGCAATACCCGTTCGAATAAGGCCTGCCGGCCTAACAGCTACTTGCGCACGAAAGTAATCGACAGCAATTTTTCCTGGTCAAATTCGAGGATGGCGGCGTTCTGTCCCGACGCCCGATCGTAAGTCCAGTAGTGGATTTGCGTTGTGCCGACGACGCGATTTCCCGAGCGTATGTCCTGGTCCTCGGTCATCACTGACGAAGGTTTTCCGCAGTATTTTTCTACCTCTGCCATGGTCATGCCGGTCTCGACGATCTTGTTACCGCATCGCAAAGTTTCAGGCGCGGAGAACGATTGCGAAGCGGCCAGCAGGCACGACAGCAGTATCAGTTTTCGGATCATCGGATTTGCTCCCTCTGTTACCGCATATACTGCCACGTCAGCATGTATTGGTCGAAATCGCTGCAATGCGGACGTCCAGACGGCTTGAAACGTGCCACACGTGAATGACGGTCTGAATTATGAAAAGTCCAGACAGACTCGTATTTGCGCTGAAAGAAGTGACGGAGCGGTGTTCACGGCTCTGGCCGTAATTGCAAACTCGACAGCCGACCGATTTAGTCGTTGAAGAAATGCAGGTATCACAGGACAATTCGATTCTTGAAATCAGGCGGGCGATAGTGCCTGCCGGAAGCCGGCAAACTGCGGAAGACCAATGACGAAGTGGTTGAAAGAACCCCTGCTGCACTTCCTGCTACTGGGAGCGTTGATTTTCGCTGTCAATCACTGGATGAATGGCAGCGAAGGAAATGATGGAAACCGCATTGTCGTTTCGCTGAGTCAGCAGGAAAATCTCGCCAGCACATTTGCGCGAACCTGGCAGCGGCCACCGTCTGAAACGGAGCTGAACTCGCTCATAGTCGATTTCATTCGCGAGGAGATTGCCTACCGCGAGAGCCAGGCAATGGAGCTCGATCGCGATGACATCGTCATTCGACGACGATTACGGCAAAAGCTTGAGATGCTCGCGGAGGACGTTGCGTCACTGGCGCCACCGACTGCGGAGGCGGTCAGGACCTATTTTGTCGACAATGCTGAGAAATTCCGGAAGCCTGCGGTGCTGTCGATCCGCCAGATTTATTTTCGCGACGATGATGACAGCAAAGCTGTCCACGAATCCGCGGTCAAATTACTGCAGCAATTGCAGCGCGATGAATCGTCAGTCGACACCGTTGTAGCCGGCGACCCCTCGTTGCTGCCCCGGGAACTTGAAAACGTAAGTGTGACCGAACTCGATTCGGTGTTTGGCATCGGCTTTGCGGATGCTTTGAGCGCCATTGATGTTGGCAGCTGGGGTGGTCCCATCGCTTCCGGCTTCGGCATACATCTGGTCAAGGTCGAAAACCGGGTTGAAAGCCGCTTGCCGGAGTTTGAATCAGTCTCTGATTACGTAAGCCGCGAGTTGCTGGCAATGCGTCGCCAGCAGACAATCGACGCACTCTATACACGGCTTGCAGAGAACTACGCGATAGCAATCGAGGCCTCGCTGGAAATCTTGCCGAAAGCTGCGTCGGGATCGACGCCTTGATACGTTACGCCTGGTTCTGCCTGCTGCTCCTGTGCAGCATGGCCGCGGCGCATGAAGTACGACCTGCTTTCCTGCGCATCAGCGATGCGGCGGCCTCTGCGGGCCCTGACAGTTTCGAAGTCCTCTGGCGGGTACCGACCGGTGGTCAAATGGAACTGACGATCTATGTCGTGATGCCCGAGCATTGTTCAGCGCTCGGTGAACCTCTGATATGGAACGACGCTGGCGTGCGAGCCGAGAAATGGACTAGCCATTGCCCCGGGGGCATTCAAGGCCATGAAATTACGATAGGCGACCTTACCGCATCGGTGACCGACGTGCTGGTGCGTTACGAGCGCGGCGATGGCACGACTCAGGTAGAGCGCCTGACCCCGACGTCGCCCTCATTCATCGTGACCGGATCGGAGACCTGGCACCAGGTTGCCGCGACCTACTCGGGCCTCGGTGTGGAGCACATTCTGCTGGGCGTAGATCACCTGCTTTTTATACTTGCCTTGCTGATGATAGTTGCCGGGTGGCGGAAGCTGGTCGCCACGGTCACATCCTTTACACTCGCACACAGCATTACCCTTGCTGCCGCAACGCTCGGACTGGTGCACGTGCCACAGGCGCCGGTAGAGGCCGTGATAGCCTTGAGCATACTGTTTGTCGCAACGGAAATCGTGCACTGGCGACAGGGTCATCCCGGAATCACGCGGCGGTATCCCTGGATTGTTGCTTTTGTATTCGGCCTGCTGCATGGCTTCGGTTTTGCCGGCGCACTAACGGCGATAGGTTTACCCGAGCACGCCATTCCGCTCGCGCTCCTGTTCTTCAACATCGGCGTCGAGATCGGCCAGCTATTGTTTATCGCGGCCGTGTTCCTGACCTGGTGGCTCCTGAAGAAAGTTCAGTGGGCCGCATGGGCATGGCGAGTGCCCGCTTACGGAATTGGTTCAATGGCGGCGTACTGGACCATCGATCGCGTTGCAGGCATGGTCTCCTGACGACTCTAATTCCAGTTGGCACTCAGATAAATGTAGGCACCCTCGTAGGTAATGTCTATGCCGCCTTGCCATGACGTCTTGTCGACATCGAGGTCGAGCCCGAATGTCTGGTACTTTGCACCAATACCTACGTGTTCGAATAACTGGTAGTTGACTCCTATCGCGGCGTTCAGCAATCCACCGCTGTAATCGCCAACGGATGCGTCCAGCCAGTCGACTCTTGCGTCAAGCAACCATTTCGGTGATGGAGACCAATCGTACCAGGCACCGATGTTCGGCAAGGGCGCGGCTGCGCCGGCGACCCTGGTTGCATTGACAAATGGCTCGCCGTTGACAATGACATCTCCGCTAAGGCTCAACTCGATATCGATACGGTGCAGTCCGGCACCGACCCCGTAGTTCATGTCCTGCCGCTTGCTGAAATTCCGACCGAAGAACAAGCGTATGAGTTCAAATCCAGTGCTCGCGGTGATGGACGAGCCTTGTTCGAACAAGGCATCGCCGAACGCAACATCTTCCTCGAGTGCCGCTGTCGCGGAACGGTCGGGTGCGAAGTATTGAAGCTGCGTCCACCAGTTTTCCGTAAATCGCCAGGCGAATTCCACAGCAGCAAGGTCTTCACTCCTGGATATCCCGAACTGTTCCTCGAAATCGATTACCGGATTTTCGCCGGAAGTGGCGCCGTCGACCGATCCGTTGAGGTCGGCTTTCGAAAGAAAGGCCCCCGCTTCCAGGATAAATTTGTCAGTTAAAAAAGGATGCACGTCAGCATTTGCAACGCAGGGCCCCAACAGCGCAAGCGCAGCTGATACAATTCTGGCACGATTCATGTTTTTCCTTTTGCCTCGCCCGGGCACTGAAGTCACAACTATAAGATACCCCGGTAGAATTTGCTGTACTGGTTTCCACTGATACACGCAACTTTCTGTGTATATAATCCGTGGCCCGCAGCCGGTGGCAGCGTATCGGTTTTGCTGGTAACGTGTCTGAAATTGCTTTCAAAATGAAGTCAGTATGACGGGACAATCAATGATGCTTCCTGTAAAGCTTGTGTTCGGAATGTCGGTAGTGCTTGCGGGCCCCGCATTTGCAGCGACAGACACGGCTTTGTCCGAGCAATCGGACAAGTTGGACGAAGTCGTTGTTACAGCAACCCGCCTCGAGTCGGCGATTCGCGACGTTGCGCGATCCGTATCTGTCATTGGCAAGGAGGAAATTCAGAACGGGCAACAACTTCTGGGCCTGGACGAATCGCTGGCAGGCGTGCCGGGCTTGTATATGCAGAACCGCTACAATTTTGCCCAGGACCTGAAAATCTCGCTGCGCGGGTTCGGCGCGCGATCAAGTTTCGGCATTCGTGGTGTTCGGATTTTCGTCGACGATATTCCGGAAACGCTGCCAGATGGGCAGGCGCAGGTCGACAGCATCGATCTCGGTTCGACCGAGCGCATCGAAGTGCTTCGCGGACCTGCCTCGACCTTATACGGCAATGCTGCCGGTGGCGTGATCGCCGTATTCAGTGAGCTCGGCGATGTGGCACCGCATGTCGAAGCCTCGGCCGCCGGCGGCGACTTTGATTATCAGCGCTATCAACTGAAAGCAGCAGGTACGCATCGCTCCCTCGACTACATGCTGAGTGGCAGTCATACCGATCTCAACGGGTATCGCGAGTTCAGCGAGACTCGCGGCACGTCAATCAACGGTAAACTTGGTATTCACTTCACAGACCGCGATGAATTGCTGATTGCGTTGAACCACACCGACCAGCCACAGGCGCAGGACCCGGGCGGCATCGATGCGACACAGCTTGCCGCCGACCGCCAGTCCGCCCGCCCGCTGAACGTTCAATTCGATGCCGGCGAGGAGTTGAGCCAGCAACGCATCGGCGCTGTCTACCGGACCGACAGGCTGGGCGGCACGCTGATGCTGAGGAATTATTACGTATGGCGCGATTTCACCAATCGTCTGCCGTTTGTCGCAGGTGGCGCGGTCGAGCTGCAGCGATTTTTCTATGGCGTCGGTGCGCAATACAGCAATTCGGACGCGATGTCGGGTCGTTTGCGCCTTGTGACCGGATTCGATCTCGATCGGCAGGATGATGACCGGCAACGCTTTGACAACAATAACGGCACTGTCGGTACCAGGGTGTTCGAGCAGAATGAAAAGGTCGACAGCAACGGTGTCTTTCTGCAAGGTCAGTACGCCTGGCACGAAAACTGGTCGCTTTTGGCAGGCCTGAGATACGACCAGGTTCAATTCGACGTAGCTGATTCTTACCTCGTCGACGGCAACGATTCCGGTGCGCTGGATTTCGATCAGTGGAGTCCTGCAGTTGCGTTGAACTACCACATGGGACCGGGTGTCGTGTTCGCCTCCTGGAGCAGCTCCTTCGAGACGCCCACAACCACGGAACTGGCGAATCCGGACGGAACCGGTGGGTTCAACTCATCGCTGTTGCCGCAGCTTGCAGATAACTATGAAGTCGGATTCAAGGCCTCACACGAATCGCTGTTTTACGAGATTTCCGTGTTTCATATCGACCTCGAGGACGAACTGATTCCGTTCGAGGTGGTGTCCTCGCCCGGCCGGACTTTTTATTCCAATGCCGGGGCATCGACGCGCAACGGCGTCGAGGCGGCGATAGCCTGGCGCAATCGCAACGGTTTTTCAGCGGATGTTTCCTATACCTGGTCTGATTTCTCATTCGACGAGTTCGTGCAGGATGGCGAGGATTTCGGCGGCAAGCAGTTACCAGGCTTGCCTGAGCATTTTGCCTATTTCGGCTTAAGTTATACGGCCAGCCCCGGTCTGAGTGCTACTCTCGAGGCGCTTTATTCCGGTGACCTGTACACAAGCAACGACAATTCAACAGCTGTCGACAGTTACGTCGTGTCGAACGTCCGCTTGAATTACGAATGGTTGCGAGGCAACTGGTTGATCCGGCCGTATATTGGCATCAACAATATTTTCGACGAACGATACAACAGCAATATTCGCGTCAATGCACTCGGTGGCCGTTACTACGAGGTTGCACCGGAACGAAATGTGTTCGCCGGTTTCGTCGTCGATTTTGGACAGACATCGAGCAACGACTGATTCGGCGCCGCCGATCGAACGATTCTTGGCGCTCTGTCGCGGACGGCCCTGCGGATTACCCTCAGAATTTGACCAGGTACTGCTTGCCCTCAAGGCATACGCTGAACGCCTTGTTGAAGTTACTGCGCTTTTCTGCTTCCGTGGCCTCGGCCTGCTGGACTTGCTGCTCGGCCTGCTCAGCTGACTGCTTCTGTGCCGCTTTGCCGCGGCGTCGCGCAACGACTGCGCCGGCTGCCGCACCATAAGCGGCGCCTTCGCCCGCGTCATCGCTGGCAATTTCACCGATAAGTGCACCGGCAGCGGCACCCTTGACGGCACCTTTTGCTCCGGCACCCTTGGTCGCCTGTTGTGTCTGCTGCTGTTGTGCCTGGGCCTGCTGTTCAGCCGCGGCCGTTTCCTTCGAGAGATTGAACGGGTCGACGCCGGTATTGGCGGTGGCCCACTGGTAGCATTCGGCCTCGTCCTTGGATTGCTGATCCGCTGCCTGCCCTGTGGTCGGAAATACGTAAACGTTGAGCGACGACGCAAGGGATTTCTGTGACGCTGGCTCTTGCGCAGGGGCCTGAACGGCGAGGACTGCGGCAAGCACTGGCGCGAAAAAAAGTATCTTGTTCATTCCTGTTTCCTCAAGTGCAATTCGGTGTCAATCAACTGGCCGGGACTGGCGTGCAGGCGCCAAAAACGCTGATGGTCACACCATCCGTCGCGATGGCAATCGCCGCATGTCCGTTGTCCTCCTGGAGGACCATGCTGAACGCGCGCCCAGCCTGCACGCCCTGCAGGACAATATGGCCGTCCTCGCGGGACAGGCTCAGGATGGGTGTCATGCGGTTCTCTCCGCTGGCCTCGGTGGTTGCGATCTCCTTGCGGTCCAGATCGACGATCAGGAACTGCGGTATCTTCCAGTCCCATGGCGGGCCGCTCTCGCAGATGCCATCCGCGGTGCAAACAGTGGCCTCGACTGCGGAACACAGCAAGCGATCCTTGCCGGTCAGGCTGTCCGACAGTGCCGTGGTGCTGGCGAGGAGCAGCATCGGATAAATGATCACTGGTCTGAAACTCATCTTATTTCTCCCGGGATTCAAGCAGAAGCCCCGATCGTCGCTCATCGGCGACTAATGGTAAATGGTATGGCAGCCAGCCATCTCAACGCGAGTTCGGAAAGTACGCATGCTCGTTGTCCTCACGGTTCATGACTCCCAACCGTTGCAATTGCACTGCGCCGCGTGATGTATTGCGGCGCTCGTTTGCATTATTCGGCGAGGGTGTATGCTGGCTGTCTGCAATATTCAAAAGGCCGGTATTTTCATTGCAGGTAAGCAGTCTAGATCAACGCGGGTAAGGTGGCCATAGGACGGTTCGATTAATAAATTACAGCGTCAAGTGAGCGTTGCGTCGAAGCCAACTGCGGCTGTCGGGGATTGTCGTCAAATGGCAAGCGTGTCGACTTCGAGCGGACTGGTTTCAGTTGTCGCCTGTCAATTGAGGAATTACATCATGCAAACGTCTATCCGATTTGCACTGGCATGTGCATTGAGTCTGACGAGCCAGGGAGTTCTTGCGCAGTCAGATGTCGAGCCCATGCCAGTCCTTCGAGCCAGCGAAGTATTGCCAGCGAATCTGCTCAGCGGCCCGTATCATCGCGTCAACGAGGAGGTCAGAAGCGATGGTTACCTCAACTACTACACCATCGAATCGGATTTTGGACCGTTCGTGGCGCACAGCAACCTGATGCTCGCCGTGAGGGTGCGCGAGTTTCAGGCCCTTGCCGAACTCGAACGAGTCTCGAAGACAGAAGTATTCGCCCACGCTGCAGTCGACGCTGGCCTGAGCCCGGCCCGCGCGGTTGTCAGCTTCGTCAAGAATCCGGTGAGCACAGTGACCGGCATACCCAAAGGGATCGGGCGCATGTTCAAGCGCTATGCGCGCGCTGGCAAAGAAGGCGTGAGCACCGCTGGTGAAGCGGTCAGCTCCATAGGCGATGCCTCGCCTTGCGAGGCGATCGAGGACAAAACTGAACGCGGTGAATGTAAAGATCAGGAACAGGGCACCAAGCGTGCGCGCTCGCTGTACGAGCGGTACTTCAAGATTTCCGATGCGGAACGGCGCTGGCATGAAAAACTGGGTACCGATCCCTACACATCCAACGATGTTCTTTACGAAGCAATCAAAAGCGTGGCCTGGGCAGATCGACTTGGGCGATTCAGCATAAAGTTCGCCGGAGTACCGACGATCCCGGGGGCCAGTTACATCGCCGATGCCAACAAAATTGTATGGAGCAAAGACCCCTATGAACTCAAGGATTACAACCTGAAAGTTCTGCGGGACGCCGGGGTGGACGAAGAATCGATCCAGCAATTTCTCGACAATCCGTGGTACAGCCCCACGATGGAAACTACTTTCATAGCGGCTTTGGGGTCGCTGCGCGAAGTTGCCGGGCGCCGGCACGTGCTGACAGCGGCAACGAATGTCGCCAGCGAAGCGGAGGCGCGATTCGTGCTGGAATCGATCGTCGCCATGACCTGGTACAACGCTGAGCGGTCGCCAATTCTGGAATTCATGGAAGACGAACATTTCCCGTTTGCGTCCACTGACGCTGGACAGCTGGTGGTCATTCTGCCCGTGGATTATCTAGTTTGGACAGCAGAGATGTCCGATCTGGCCCAGTTGGCAGCAGAGCAGCACCGGACCGGTATCGATCCAGCCAAACGCGAATTGTGGCTGCTGGGCGGCGCCAGTGCCCGGGCCAAACAGGGGATTACCGCGCTCGGCTGGACCGTGCGTGACAATCAGATTGCCGTCATTCGTGCAACAGCGCGGCGAAATGAGCTCAGAAGGACTGAGGTCATTAGCAGTACATCGGGTATCCGCACGCCTGTGCGCGCGCTCTCCCCGTTTCTGCGGGACACGCTATGCTGCTGGCAGATCACGGCTTGCTCAGCCGGCGACGCCACCACCATCGACTACGAGCGCCGTGCCGGTCACGAAGGATGACTCGTCAGATGCGAGGAACAGAACCGCATCGGCAATTTCCTCGGCGGTGCCGATGCGACCGAGCGGCCGTTTTTTGGCTCCGGCAGCATAATCGTCCCACGACATACCACGCTTGGCGGCGTCGTCGGGCAACATGGGCGTCATCACGTCACCGGGACATACGCAGTTCACGCGAATTCCTTGCGGACCATGGTCGATCGACATCGCCTTGGCCATGACGATCAATCCGCCCTTGGCCGCGCAATAGGCGGCCGCCTGGTCGCCACCCTGGATACCCCAGCCCGAACTGGTGTGGATGATCGAGCCGCTGCGGCGCTCGATCATGGACGGCAGCACGTACTTCGACATCAGAAAGGCGCCCTTCAGGCTGGAATCGATGGTCTCGTCCCATTCCTCTTCGCTGCAGTCCGGGACGGTCTTCGGGTGGAATACACCGGCATTATTGAACAGCACGTCAATCTTGCCGAATCGTTTGAGCGTCTGCTCGACCGCCTGACGGCAGTCGGCCGCTATGCGCACGTCCGATCGTATGAACAAGCCCTCGCCGCCCTGTGTCTTGATTTCCCGGGCAACCTGCTCACCTCGCTTGACATTGCGCCCGGTGATCGCGACAGCCGCACCCTCGGCTGCGAATCGCAATGCGGTCGCACTGCCGATACCGGAGGTCCCGCCGGTTATCAGGGCCACTTTTCCTGCAAGTCTCATGCACTGACCCCCCTTTTTTATTATTCGTGAGCCCACTGGCTGCAGAGTCCGCCGGTGGTCTCCGCGCCGTCCATGACGTAGACCTGGCCGGTAGCGAACGCGGCGTCCTCGGAGGCGAGGAACGCGAACAATGCGGCAATTTCTTCCGGTTTCGCATGCCGTCCCATCGGGATCTTGCGGTTGACCGCATCCAGCATTTCGTCGGTGTATTCGGCGCGCTGCATTGGCGTCAGTACGTACCCGGGCGAGATTGCATTGACCCGGACAATCGGGGCCAGCTCCAGAGCCATCGCTTGGGTGAGCGCAACGACACCACCTTTGCTGGCGCTGTAATCGGCGTAATGCGGGTAGCCGGTAGTTGCGGCCGTCGAAGCCGTATTCAGAATTACTCCGGAACCCTTATCCATCATGTGCCGCGCCGCTGTTTGCGCCACGTTGAAAATGCCGGTGAGGTTTACGCCCAATACGGTGTCCCATTCCTCGCTCGTAATATCGAGGAAGTCGTGCCGAATACTGATACCGGCATTGTTGATCAGTACGTCCACCGAACCCATGCAATCGATGGCCTTTTGAAAGGCTCGGCGCACTTGCGCCATGACTGACACATCGGCGTCAATAATGGCGGCCAGGCCGGGCAACTCTTTTACAACCCGGGCTCGCGCATCAGCGCTCCGATCAATGACGCAAACGGCGCAGCCCTCGTCCAGGAAACGTGCCGCCGTGGCCTGGCCTATGCCACTGGCTCCACCGGTCACCAAAACGTTCTTGCCCTTCAAGCCGCGCATGGCTCACCCAAATTTGATGAACAAGCGGAACTGCTTTTCAATGCTACTTTTTGGGTCGTGCAAGCACCACTTCGATCTCGACCAGCATGCCGTCGCCCGCCAGGCCTGCAATCTGGAACGCAGAGCGTGCCGGCAGGTTCGGCTGGTCTGTCGTACCGAAGTACCGGGTGTAGGCTTTCATGAATCCGTCGAAGTCCATCTTGCCGCCGAGTTCCGGATCACCCACCAGGAACACCGTCATCTTGATAACGTCGCCAAAACCGACACCCAGTGTTGCAAAAGATGCTTCCATTCTCTCGAAGACGTTAAGTGCCTGCGTTTCGGTATTGCCGAAGTACTCGCGACTGTTGCGATCCGCGTCCGGATTCGCCGGGCCTGGCACCGTGCCGCTGTGAAAAATCAGCACAGTGTCGGCACTCACTTCTACGGCCTGGGCGATAGGAAAGGTCGAGTTGTTCGGCAAGGGATAGCGCGTGACATCTGCGCTCGACACAGTCGCGGCGAGCAGCAGG
>JAHKKM010000254.1 GCA_020027645.1 Pseudomonadota bacterium | reverse complement strand
TTGGCCGCGTCCAGCGGCGTTTCATCGCGCGGTGCGCCGCCCATGGGTATTTCCCACGAGTATTGACCCAGCGTGTAGCGTTGCTGGCCGACCAGCCAGGTGTTCCCGGCGTCGTCCAGTGGCACGACCGCGACCGCGATGTTCTTGAAGTGCACGACGCCGTACTGGTTCTCACCGCCGCCGGGATTGATGACGTGATCCTCGGTTACGGAAATCCACGGATTTTCAAAAACGGTCCGGGAGCCCAGTTTGCGCCAGGACATCAGGGCCTCCTGCGTTCGCCAAACGGCCAATTGTCCAAAGTCCTGTTCGATCCCTGCCTCATCGTTTCCACCGGTGTGATCGCCGAATCGCATGATAACGCAATGCCCCTGCAGGCGGGTTTGCGCCGTGGCTTGTGCTGCGTCATAGTGAGCGCGCCCGTTCGCAAACGCTCTGGCGCGAACAAGGCAATCAGTTTTCCCGGACACACCATGAATCAACCTCAAGCCCGGCTGACCCAGGGGTCGGTAGGCCGACATCTGGTCGACATGACCGTACCCGTGCTCTACGGCATCTTCATGATGATGCTGCAGGGTTTCGTGGACGCGTGGTTCATCGGGCAGGTCGGGGTTCGCGAACTTGCAGCTCTGAGTTTCGGCTTTCCGATACTGATGATTGTGACCAGTGTTGCGATCGGTCTTGGTGCCGGTACCTCGTCGGTGGTAGCGCGCGCGATAGGCAAGCACGATCACCGCCGTGCACGGCGGCTGGCCACTGACAGCCTGCTGCTTTCCTTCCTGATCACCGGTGCGTTTTGCATTTGCGGCATCCTGACCATCGGGCCGCTGTTCAGAATGCTCGGTGCGCCGGAGGACATGATTCCGCTCATCGCTGGTTACATGACGATCCTGTATATCGGCGTGCCCTTTGTCGTGGTCGGCATGGTCGGCATGAGCAGCATGCGTGCGACCGGCGATACGCGCTTGCCGAGCAAGCTGATGGTAATCGCCGCCGTTCTCAACATGATCCTGGACCCGATCCTGATCTTCGGTGTTGGCCCGATACCGGCGATGGGTCTCAACGGTGCGGCAATGGCCGCACTGCTTGCGCGGGCCGCGATTTTCGCCGGCACTATCTACTTCATGCGCTATCGCATGGACATGCTGAGCTTCAACAAGCCGCACGCGAAAGAGCTACGCGATTCCTGGGTCGACATCCTGCACGTTGGCATACCGGCGGCTGCCACCAATGCGATTATCCCGATCGCAACGGCAGTGATCACCGCGATGCTGGCGAGCTATGGCCCGGAAGCGGTTGCAGGTTTCGGGGTCGCGAGTCGCATCGAAGGCGTAATGCTGGTGCTGTTCTACGCGATGTCGGCGATCATCGGTCCCTTCGTCGGGCAGAACGTTTCTGCGGGCAACGCCGCCCGGATCAACGAAGCGCTGCGTCTGTGCCTGTTATTCTGCCTCGGCTCGGGATTGGTGATTGCGATACTGCTCGCGGCGATGAGCGGGTTCCTTCCCGGACTCTTCACTGATAACAGTCACGTTACCGACGTTGCACGGCTGTTTCTGTGGATAGCACCGATCAGCTACGGCGCCTACGGCGTTGTTATGGTAATGAACGCGTCATTCAACGGCATCGGCTCGCCGTTGCCGGCGGTCGCCATCAGCGTCGGTCGCATGGGAGTGATTTATGTTCCCGTCGCATTGTTGCTGAACCAGTTCTGGGGCGTCGCCGGAATCTTTGCCGCGTACGCGATCGCAAATCTCGTGACCGGCGCTATTTCCTATGTCTGGGCGCGCAGCGCCGTGCAGGGACAGTGTGAGCGTCACCAGGGCCCTGGTGTCCAATCCGGCACGGCGTGAGATCGTCCGAGGCCAGCGTCGGAAGTTTGCGGCTCAGGTCGATTATTGGCCAGGCGCTGATGGAGTAGCGGCGGGGGTCGGCGTGCAGGCTGGATCAGCGCGCAGCAGCAGCGGATTGGTCTGGGGTGGCGGTTCAGAACGTGCGGACTCGATGTACGCTCGAAAGTCGCGCCCATACCAGTGCGCTCGGGTCTCGAACCACTGATTGACCCCAGGAAGTCGTACGACGTCTTTTAACTGTGCGTCGAATCCGCTCCATACATCTTCGTCGATAGCTCCATCCAGTCTGAAACGATGGATCTGCTGCTGGACATTGAACATGGAAAGGAAGAAAGCATTAAACCGAACCCGGTCCACGCCGCTCAACGAGGAATAGTCCTGTAATCCGCGCAGGTAAACGCAGACCAGCCCAGGATCGATAGACAGAGCTCGAACGCCATCGTTGTATTCGCTGACCACCGTCTGCGTGCCCGCCTGAATCTGCGCTTTGCTATTCTGTTGAATCTGCAGTCCAACAAAAATAAGCGACAAGACCACAGCGATAGCGCTAACGACTTCCGCGATGAGTGCCCAGCTTTCGAGTTTCATCAAGCTTCCCACATTGTGTTGTTCGCGGCTGAGAATGCTACGCCGGACAAATGAGCAATTCGACCACCTTTATTTTGACGCCAGCTATTCCTGCGGCTCATTGGCCTCTGAAGCACGATAGATTTCCATCGGAGTCTCCCCCTCTCTCAGAAGTAATTCATCGACATATCGAACAAATCGGGGATGCAAGGTGGTGCGGCGCTGCCGCCAATAGCGCTTCATGCCCGGCGTATCCTTGACCACGAGAATTGCTCCGGTCAGACCATCCACCAAGTCCGAGTCCAAGGTGCCCTCTTCGGCCATCAAATAGCTGCTTTGGAACGCGAGAAAAACGCCATGAAACATCATCAAGAACTGAAACTCTTCCTCATTCGACTTGATCTGATCACTCATGAGTGATCTGTAGAATTGGCGGCTGGTTTGCCCATCCGAGCCAATCTGCATGTACCACTCTTGAACCGCAACGTTTGCATTGTTAACAGAAGCGGACCGAACGGCTTTGTTGCTGTCGTTTACCTGAACGCCAACGTAAATAAGGGATATTACGACAGCAAATGCACCTACGATTTCAGCAATGCTGGCAAGCTCAGAAAGTTTTAGTTTCATCGAGAGAGTTATTACCAATCTATGCGGACGGAGTGCGAAAATCCGAATGTCCGCAGGAGTAAAGAGCTGACATCATCGCAGCGTCTTAGCCATACCGCCTGACTGCCTATCAGCTGCCTGTCGATCAGAATGCGCTGATGCCGGTCAGCTCCTTGCCTACGACCAGCTGGTGCACGGTTTCCGTACCTTCGTAGGTAATCACGCTTTCGAGATTCAGCATGTGCCTGATCGGCACGAATTCCGCACTGATTCCCGCGCCGCCGAGAATATCCCGTGCGTCGCGCGCAATATCGATTGCGATCCTTCAGGCGACCGAGCTGCAGTGACAGGAGTTGCGCCGTCGTAATGCGACGCGCCATGTCCGCTAGTCGAATCTGGATCGCCTGGTTGTTGGCCAGCGGCCGCTCAAACAGCATCCGGTCCTTCGTGTAATTGATGACTTCGTTCAGGCACGCCTGCGCGGCACCGATAACGCCCCAGGTGATTCCGTAGCGCGCCTGCGTGAGGCAGCTCAGCGGACCCTTGAGACCGGTGACACCGGGCAATACGTTTGCCTCGGGGATGCGAACGTTATCGAAGAAAAGTGCGGCGGTAATCGACGCGCGCAGTGAAAACTTGTTTTCAATTTCCTGCGTCGCGAAGCCGGGCATGCCTTTTTCGACGATGAAGCCGCGAATGCCGTCTTTTGTCATCGCCCAGACGACAGCCGCATCGGCAATCGTGCCGTTCGTGATCCACATCTTGGAGCCGTTCAGAATCCAGTCGCTGCCGTCCTTCCTTGCGTGCGTTTTCATGTTGCCCGGATCCGATCCGCCTTGAGGCTCGGTCAGGCCGAAACAGCCAATTGCCTTGCCCTTCGCCATGGCCGGCAGCCAGCGCTGCTTCTGTTCCTCGGACCCGTAGGAATAAATCGGGTACATGACCAGGCTGCTTTGCACGGAAACGAAACTGCGCAGGCCGCTGTCGCCGCGCTCCAGTTCCTGGCAGATAAGCCCGTAGCAGATGCTGTTCAGTCCTGCGCAGTCGTAACCGTCGATGGAGCTGCCGAGCAGGCCGAGTTCGGCAACCTGCGGTATCAGGTCTTTCGGAAAATAGTGCTTTTCGAAAGCGTCGCGGATGACCGGCAGTACCTTGTCATCGACGAACCGGGCGACAGTGTCCTGCACCATCTGC
>JAHKKM010000253.1 GCA_020027645.1 Pseudomonadota bacterium | reverse complement strand
GCATCTCGATCGGCGAACTGCTGCTTACGCCAGAGGAAACACCGGACGAATCCCCGGCTCTTTCGCAAATCCTGCAATCTTTTCTTGCGCTGCCGGAATTACTGCCCAATACCGAAGTGACGCTGTCTCGTTTTTCGATGCGGGACTTACCGCAGCTGCAAAACCTGTTCTGGCGTTCTGCAACAGGCAGCCAACAGCTGTCGTTCAGCGTGGGCGCAATCGCTGTTACGGCCGAATTCGCGCGGGAAGGCGACGACCTGCACGGCGCAGAACTCAGCGTCTCAACCGGAAATGCAAGCCAGGTACTTTCGCTGACGCTGTCCATCCGTCGCACGCCGGAGGGTGTCTCCATCGATGGACCAATGGCTATCCAGCTCGAGCCCTGGCTGCCCTTGCTGCACGATCTCGGCATTCTGCCGGAGGACCTTGTTGCACTGGACGCTGGCATGACCGGGTCTGTCTCCGCCAATTTGCACGATGCGGTGGATGTACCTGGCAGCCTGCAGAGCGACCTGATCGTCGATGACACGCTAGCCGCGACCTATGCGGTTTCTGCTGACTCGACGATTGAAATACGCAGCACAAGCCAGGACCGTGTGTCATTTCACCTGGCTTATCCGTCACTCGAATGGACCGCCGAAGTTCCACAAAGCATGCTTCGCGTCAGCACTGCCGGTTTCACCGATGTCCCCGTCAGTCTGAGCCAACTCAGCTGTCGCAGCGGCGTGTTTTGTGCAATGCACGTTTCGGGTGACGATTATGCGATGACGATCGGCAACACGCGCATCGGAAACCTGCAATTCGCGGGCAGCCTGGAAGTGCTCTCCGCAGAGGAAACGCGAGTTACTTTCTCCCCGGATTTCAAACTGCGGCTGGACAAAGTCGAATCCCCCTCAGTAACAGTGGCATCCCTGGGTGTCTCGTTCGCATCCGGGGCCACGATGCAGTTTGATGACAGCGGCTGGCGGGCCGACAGTGAAAAGCTGGACGTACTGCTGGATGGCGCCAGCGACCGCGGCAGCCTGCTCGCTACAGTTCCGCTAAGCCTTTCATCGTTGCGCATCGACGACCAGGCGCAACTCCTGGAGTCCCGCTTCGAACTTGCTGCAGGCAGCGCCTCGATCCGGTGGAACGGCATTGGGCTGGTGGCGCCCGGCGCGGTTGGCAAACTGTTGCTCGATGACGGCATTGCGACAACATCGTTCGAATTGTCCGATGCCGCAGGCGCGCTGTCCGCCCATGTCAATGGCCGCTATGAGCTTGCCGCCGGGCGCGGCACGCTGACATTACGCGATGCCCGCTTGCTGTTTGATAAGCAAGCGCTGTCCGCACGCTTGCTCGAATGGCCGTATCCCTGGGACCTGGTGTCCGGCGACTGGACAGGGACTATGCAATTCGATTTTGCCGTGAAGGATGACGGCTGGAACTACGATGGTAGTTTGACCCAGGGTTTCAGCTCACTGGCCGGCCACTACAACGACGTCGTATTCAAGGGCCTCGATACGGACCTGTCGGCAAGCATCGGTTCGGAAACGGGGATTGCCGTATCGCCCTCGACCCTGACGCTGGCACTGCTCGACGTCGGTATTCCCATAGAGCAACTGGCTGCTGCGTTCGCGCTGGATGTCCCGGGGCAGACGCTCTCAGTGTCTAGCCTGTCCATGACAACGCTCGGCGGGAAGATCCAGGCCGACCCGTTCATCTACGCCCTGCAGAAGGAGAGCAACGACATTATGTTGCGACCGCAATCGATTCAGCTGCAGTTCATGGTCGACCTCGCAGAATTCGAGGACCTGGAATTGAGTGGAAGTATCTCCGGCGTGATTCCTGTGACTATCAGTGGCAAGAGCATTACCGTGACCGGGGGCCGGCTGGAAAGCGACGCGCCCGGCGGAGTGATCCGCTATGGGTCTGGCGTTGCAGCGGAAGCCACGGGCAACGACGGTATCAACCTGGTATCGCGGGCATTGGGCAACTTTCAGTTCGATTCGCTGACCTCGGACGTGGATTACACGGAGGCCGGCGACCTGAAGCTGCAAATGCGCCTGAGCGGCATCAACCCGGACATGGATGCGACCCAGCCGGTGATCCTGAATCTGGGTGTGGAAAACAATGTTCCGCAATTGTTGAGGAGCCTCCAGGCAACACGAGCGATCGAAGATTTATTGCAAAGAAAGAGCGATGAATGAACGGTGACGCTTTCGGACACCCGATGCATCGGTTAAGCTGCCGCGGAGGCATTTATTGAGGTTTGCATGGCCATGAAAACTTTACCTGTTCTGTTTGTCCTGTTTGCCTCTCTTGCCGGCTGCTCGCCCACTGTGCAGGTTCAGGCGCCGAAAGAGCCGATCGAAATCAATCTCAACGTCAAGATACAGCACGAGATCAGAATTCAGGTCGACAAGGAACTTGAAGGTCTGTTCAAAGAAGACAGCGATATTTTCTGAGGATTACCGGCATGAAAAAACTGATTACAGCAATTCTTTTGAGCTTTTTCCTGCAGACTGCCTGGGCTATCGATATCGGCTCGGCAAAGACCCAGGGACTGGTCGGCGAGGCCAACAGCGGTTACCTCGCTGCGGTAAAGACACCGGCAAGTGCGGAGGTCAATGCGCTCATTGCCGAAGTCAACGCAAAACGCAAGGCCGAGTTCGAAACCACGGCACAAAAGACCGGTGCAACGATCGAGCAGGTTGCCTATCGCTTTTATGAGCTTGCCGTGCAGAAAACCGCAGCTGGAAATTATTACCAGGATGCGGCAGGCGCCTGGAAGCAAAAGTGATTTGCAGCTTGCTGCCTTCGCCAGCCCGTGAAATCCGGACTCCTCTTCCTTGCCGTGGCGTCACTGCTTTTGACGGTCGCCTGTGGCGGCGAGTCGGAAACAGCAACTGCGACCGCTGAATCGGAAACGCCGCCGGCGGTCACCGCTGTATTCGAGTGTGACGCCGGCGACTCTCCCTTTGCGTTTACGACAAGAACCATCGAGCAGGGACTCGCGCTCTGGCTCCCGATAAAATTCGAACGCCCGTACCTCGCCCTCGAGCAAACACCTGCCGCCAGCGGCGCACGTTTCGAGAGTGAGGGTGATGGCGTTGTCGTGTGGTTGCACGGCGAAGAAGCGATGCTCGAAGTGGATGGCGAACGATTCAGCGGCTGCCGGCGCAATCCGCAAGCCTCGATCTGGGAACACGCGAAACTGAGCGGTGTCGACTTCCGCGCCACGGGTAATGAGCCTGGCTGGGTTCTCGAAATCAGCGAGCGCACCAGGATCGACCTGAGCTACGACTACGGCGCATCGCGAATCCAGGCAAATGCGTCGGAACCCGTCGACGACCAGCGGGCTATGCATACCACCTGGGACGCCTTAGTCGATGGCGTACCGCTGAACCTCGAGATATCGCCTGTCGCCTGCACCGACTCGATGAGCGGCGAGCAGTTCGAATCGACCGTAGTGATCTACCTTGGCGACCGCCAGCTGAAGGGCTGCGGGCGACCGCTGCACT
>JAHKKM010000252.1 GCA_020027645.1 Pseudomonadota bacterium | reverse complement strand
GTCCGGCCTTCATCCGACAGGCCCTTCCGATTCTTGTATGCCACCTCGAGTGGCGAAAAATACTCGCGGTCGGTTCCCGTGTGCGCGTAACGCAAGCGGACGTCGGTCTTGTTCTCTATTTCCAGCCAGACCGGCTGCACGCCCTGATCATACAGCGGCATGCCAAACAGCGATTCTGTTTCCTCGGCGCTCGGCACGGCAGCGCTGATCCGGACTGCGTCGTCTCCGTCGATGGTTGCACGCGATCGGAAATCGACCGATTCCAGCGGCGCGTAGACATACGGCCGGCCACCACAGCCGGCCAACACGACAAGCGCGGCTACTGCAAGGCCCCGCCGCAGCGCCAAATCGATCTTCAAAGCTCTTTTCCGGTCAGCCATTGTTATTGGTTTCAGCCTGATTCTTGTCACGGACCCTAAGCGCTGCGCTTGTGGCAATTCTACAAAGCCTTGCGGCCATAGTCGAAGCATTCCTCTTTTTTGGTCACTTGCCGCAGTTATTCCGGCGCACATGGCCGGGCTACCCGTTCACACTGGCATCGATGACCAGCCTGATCGAGCGCAAAGAGCCGGAGGAAACATCACTGTTCCGGGCAGAGGTCTTGCACTGCGCCAGCGGACCGGAGTATGGCTCGGCATTGATCGCCGCGCCGCTCAGTTTTTCAATTGTAGCGGCCTCGGTCGCCATGGTTGCGGCAGTGCTGATTGGCCTGCTCGTGTTTGGAAGATATACCCAGCGCGAGATGGTCACCGGCTACGTTGCAGTTACAAATGGCGACGTGCGCATCTACCCACAGGCCGCCGGAACGGTTGCCGATTTGCTGGTCACGGAAGGCCAGTTTATCGCTGCCGGCACACCGCTGTTTTCGCTGCTGACCTCGCGCAATACCGGCATGCCGACCGATGCCAATCGCGAGATTCTCGAGGCCATCATGCGGGAAAAATCGGCCTTGCAGAGCCAGGCATCGGAACAAATGCTGTACTTTGCGGCCGAAGCCCGCCGGCTTCATGTGCACATTCAGGGCATGGAGGCGCGCATACATGTACTGCAACAGCAGCGGCAGCTCGCGTCGCAGAAGAGCGGGATCCTTAAGCGAGACCTCGAGCGTGCGCGCCAGGTGCACGGCCGCGGACACCTCTCGACCCGCGATCTCGATGCCATGGAAATTGCCGCTCTCGACGGTGAGCTGGCTGTGCATACCGCAGGACTTCAGATTACTGTGCTCGAAGCAGAACGGCAGGAAACCGAATCGCGACTCGAACAGCTGGACAGCATGCGGCAGACGCGGCTGTCCGAAATTGAAGAAACCGCCAGCCAGCTGGCACAACGCGAAAGTGCAGTGCAGGCGAGCGTCTCGCAGACCGTGGTTGCACCTGTCGATGGCCACGTGAGCGCGCTGCATGTTATCAGCCGCCAGACGGTGCTTGCGGACACTCTTGTACTCAGCCTGTTACCGGCGTCTGTGCTGTTTCACGCCGAACTCATCGTGCCTGGACGCAGTATCGGCATGCTGGACGAGGCCGCACGCGTGGAGTTGCGCTACGACAGCTACGCTTTCGAAAAATACGGACCTTATGGCGCGTCAATAGAGTGGATCGCTCGCTCCCTGTTGTTGCCGGGCGATGCACGCCTACCGGTGGCGGTTAACGAGCCGGTTTACCGGGTGCGGGCGACACTCGACCAGCAGTACGTGGAAGTCAACGGCACCCGGCGCGCGCTGACGGCGGGCCTGACGTTCAAGGCTGACATCCTCCTGAGTGAACGATCGCTGCTCGAATGGATGCTGGCACCTGTGATCAGTGTCGGCAGCCGCCTCTGAACGGACGCTCGGCCCGTGTCCGGCCTCGATCTGAAGTTTTTTTCGCGATCGCGTGTGCCACTGGTTTTTCAGGCCGAGGCTGCGGAGTGCGGCCTGGCTTGCATCGCGATGATCGGCGGCTATCACGGCCGGCGCATATCACTGGCAGAACTGCGCCATCTCAGGCCGGTGTCGCTGAAAGGGCTGGCGCTGGCCGGGGTCATCGACGTCGCAGGCAGTATTCAATTGCAGGCGCGCGCGTTACGCCTCGACTGCGCGGAGCTGAAGCAGCTCAGGCTGCCGTGCATTTTGCACTGGCGCATGAATCATTTCGTGGTGCTCGAACGAGTCACGACTTTCGGTGTGCAAATCGCCGATCCTGCCATCGGCCGCCGAAGGCTGTCGCATCGGCAGTGCTCGTCCCTGTTCACCGGCGTCGCACTCGAGCTGCAGCCGGCCCGGGACTTTACGCGCAGGCCAGCCAGCCGTCACCTGAAGCTGGCCGACCTGTTACGCGGCCATACGGACATTATTGCGCCATTGGCACAAATTCTGTGCCTGTCGCTGGCAATCCAGATTTTTGCACTGGCGATGCCTGCCTACCTGCAGCTGGCCATCGACCAGGTTGTACCTGCAAGAGATGGAACGTTGCTGGCACTCCTGGCCATCGCTTTCGGTGTCATCGCCATCGTGCATGCCGCGACGACGGCATTTCGTGCGTGGTGCATTTTCTATTTTGGAACACGACTGAACTTCAGCTGGACATCCGATCTCTTTCACTGGCTGATCCGGCAGCCTCTCGGCTACTTCGAGAACCGTAGCGTTGGCGACATCCAGTCACGATTTGCTTCGATCCAGCCGCTTCGCGACCTCGTTGCAAGCCGCGCCATCGAAACCGTAGTCGACGGCTTGATGGCAGTCTCCGCAGGCATCGTCATCATTTTTTACGGTCACGTGCTGGCAATAGTCGTGTTCTCGAGCATCGCTCTGTATGCCATCGTGCGTGTATCGATGTTTCCACTCATCAGCCAGCATTCCAGGGAGACGCTGGTCGCAAGTGCTGCCGCCGAATCCTACCTGCTCGAATCCATCCGTGGCGCATTGACCATCAAGAACCTGGGTCTCGAAAGGCACCGCCTGACGCATTACCGAAACCGCATAGCCGATGCGTTCAATGCGTCGGCCCGGGTGCGCCGTTTGACCGTGATCGAAAAATGCATCGAGCTGGCGCTGTTTTCCATCCATGGGATTGTTGTCGTCTATGCGGGTGTCAGCGACATACTCCGGTCGCAACTGACGGTCGGAATGCTGGTGGCCTTCCTGGCGTATTCGAGCCAGTTCTCGAGCCGTTCCGTCAGCCTGATTCACGGCTTGCTGGAGTTCCGCCTGATCCGTATCCATCTCGATCGCATTGCAGACATAGCTGAATCGCCGCCGGAGCCAGCAATTTCCAGGAGCGTGCATGCGGCGACGCATCGGCACTCATCACCTGTTGCGGTCGAAGCCCACAACCTCTGGTTTCGCTATAGTCGTGACGAACGCTGGATCCTGCGCAATCTGTCGTTCAGTGTCGCGCCCGGTGAATGCGTTGGCATCGCGGCGCCATCGGGCTTCGGCAAGACAACCCTGCTGAAGGTCATGGTGGGTCTGCTGCGAGCCGAGAGCGGTGAGACACTTTTCGACGGCCTGAAACCGGGTTTCGGCAATCT
>JAHKKM010000075.1 GCA_020027645.1 Pseudomonadota bacterium | reverse complement strand
GAACAAGGAGGCAATCCTCGAGAAAGTGGCACGCGCGGCAGCTGCTACGCCGCGCGGCGAATGGATCGTCGGCCGCGGCTGGGACGAAGGATACTTTGTGGTCGAAGAGGATCCCACGGCTGCGGACCTCGATCCGGTGAGCCCGGATCACCCGGTCATCCTGTCCGGCATCGGCGGGCATTCGGCGTGGGTCAATTCGGTGGCACTCGAGCGCGCCGGGATCGACGCGGATACCCCGGATCCGGCGGGCGGCCGCATCGTGCGCGATGCCGAGGGCCATGCTACCGGTTTATTGCTGGAAACAGCCGAATCGCTGGCGACCGCCGTGATGCCCGATACGAACACGCCGGAAGTATTGGAGCGGCGCATGCTGGCAGCACTGGAACGCTACACGCACTGGGGCCTGACCGGCGTGCACGATGCCGGTGCGGGTCTTGCGGAAATCGCTGTCTATAAAAAACTGGCAGAAGGCGGCGAGCTGCCACTGCGAGTGTATGCAATGGCGCACGGTGACGCAGCGGTCGAGCATTATCTTGCATCCGGGCCTGAGACTGGCCTGTACGACGGCCGGCTCACAATTCGCAGTTTCAAGATTTACGTCGACGGGGCACTCGGTTCACGCGGCGCTGAACTGAGCGAGCCGTATAGCGACGCGCCGGACAGTAGTGGACTCCGGCAAATGCAGGACGATCAACTCGATGCCTTCATGGTTGCGGCAAAGGCCAAAGGCTTTCAGGTCGACGCGCATGTCATCGGCGATCTTGCCGTGCGGCGCGCTCTGGACGCGATCGAACGCAACGGTTTGAAAAAAACCGACCGTTTCCGCCTCGAGCACGCATCGATGATCGCACCGGAGGACTTGTCGCGATTTGCCGAGCTCGGCGCGATAGCCTCCATGCAACCGGTGTTTGTCGGTGAGTACCAGCGCTGGGGCGAGGACCGCGTCGGTGCCAAACGCGCCACGTGGCTCCTGCCGTTCCGGGACCTGCTGTCGACCGGCGCGGTGTTGGCTTCTGGCACTGATTTCCCAGCCTCCGATTCCGGCGATCCACGACACACGCTGTATGCGTTGGTGACGCGCAAGGGATTCGACGGCCAACCCGAAAACGGCTGGTTTCCCGATCAGCGTATCGATGTCGGAACGGCGCTGCGCTCGATGAGCCAGGGCCCAGCGTATGCGGCATTCGAAGACACTCGCCGTCACGATGACCGTGGTCGGCGGCAAAATAACGTTCAATGCTGCTGACTGAATTCGGTGACAGTAACCTTAATTAACTAAGACTTCGGTGACAGTTGAATTCGGTGACAGTAACCTTAATTATTTAAGACTTCGGTGACAGTTGCCATAATTGATTAAGCAATTAAGGTTACTGTCACCGAATTGTCGCTTGATAATTAAGGTTACTGTCACCGAATTCGACCGCGATTGTTTAACGTTCCGTGATACGCAATACCACGCGGCGGTTCGCCGCCTTCCCTTCATCCGTGCTGTTATCCGCGATCGGCTGCAACTCGCCGTAACCTCGCGAGGTTATGCGGGCCGGGCTCACGCCCTGCGAAATGAGGTAGTCGCGCACCGTGGATGCGCGCCGCGCCGACAGGCCTTCGTTGTAATCCACATCGCCGACGCTATCGGTATGCCCGCCAACCTCGACCTTGATGGTCGGATTGAGTTTCAGGGTCTCGGCCGCTTCCCGGAGTACTGTGTCAGCACCCGGCTGGAGCCGGTCGGAATTCCGTTCGAAGTTAACGCCAGGAAGCTGAATTTCGCCCTTGATCTCGCAACCGTTCACATCGACCTGTACACCAGGCGGGGTACCGGGGCAACGGTCATTGCGATCGAGCACGCCGTCACGATCCGTATCCGGTTCGCAGCCCTGGGCATCGACCGTTACGTTACGCATCGTACCCGGGCAGGTGTCGTTGTGATCGGCGACGCCGTCACCGTCACTGTCCAACGGGCAGCCGTCGGCATCGACGTAAACACCAACGGGCGTGCCAGGACAACGATCGCGACTGTCCGGCACGCCGTCGCTATCGCTGTCCGGGTCAGCAGCAAGCGGAGCAACAACCGCCTTGCTGCCGCCGAAGGGAAATTGCAGGCCGAGACTCAGGAACTGATCGTTCAGGCGAGAATCGAGCAGATCGTCGCTGCGATAGCGGTACTCGGCACGCAACGCGACCGGGGAATCGCCAAACAGATCGAGCAACAAACCTGCTCCGGCGGAATAGGCAACACCATTCACCGTCGCTGCGGTCTCCGGGTTCACCTCGAGGTACCCCGCGCCGACAAACAGGTAAGGTGTCAGCCGATTCTCGCGTGCAAACAGCAATTGCAGGTTGGCACCGACATCGATATGTGTCTGTGCCGCCGGGCCGTCCGGAGTGTAATAACCGGCGTAGCCCTCGAGATTCCAGCTGTCATGGAATGCCCAGCCCATGCCGACCATACCGCCGGCGACGCCGTCTTCGACATTGCGCTCGGTATCGTCGTCATAGTACGAAGCCATGGCCGTTACGTATTTTTGCCCGGTTTGCGCATCGGCAAGTGACGCCGATACGGGCAGAACCAACAGCAGGGTCAGCGCCAGGCGCCGCAATATATTGAACATGGCATCGCTCCAGGAAGGGCAGTTTCGAATAATGGTTGAAATACTAGCCACATGAGCCGCGAACTTCCACTGCCAAGGGCCGAGACAGCTGTGAACAAGCCGAATTCGGTAATTCGGTGACAGTAACCCTAATTGTGCGATTTCGGACCAGGTCTTTGGACTTTGAGCCGCTTTCCCGTGAGAGTTTCCAGATTCTCAATGAAACGCTGTGTACCTGCCGGACGGCCGGACTGGGTGTGTCCTCTTATCGTGGCAACAACATCCGGCGACTCGCTTTGCGCAAGGAAATCATGCCAATTGTGAATGTGTTGACTAATGGGAGCCGGGCTGACGAGCTTGTCGGACTTGTTATACAGGTGCGCCCTGGCGCTAGACCAAGGCCAGTCCCCAGCGCTGCTACAAAGCCCGGCGCGCACTGGATTCATTTCGACGTAGCGAAGCGCGGCGAAGAGGTGCAGCTCGTCCATGACAAAAGAGTGAAATCGTTCCTGCCAAAGGTGTCCTCGCCAGTCATGGGCGGCATTCACCTGTAGCGAGTATTGCCTGTGCACGGTACGGAACAGATTTGCCAGACTGCTTTCATCACTTGGCACCGCGATCAGATGCACGTGGTTTGGCATCAGGCAATAGGCCCAGATTTCGACTCCGACCTCTGTTTTTCTTGTCGCGAGCAAATCAATGTAGGTCCGGTAGTCACCCTGGTCAAAAAAAGTCTGTTGTCGCCGACATCCTCGCTGCGTGACATGGTGCGGATAGTCTGGCACAACGATACGCGCCATCCTTGGCATGGTTGACCCTTTAAGTGTTTGGACGAGTGGAGTGGCGAAGAATGGCAAACAAAAATGAGTCAAGCAGCGGGCGATTTCATTGATTCCGCAGAGTTATGGTTACTGTCACCGTCATCTCAGCAGAGTTATGGTTACTGTCACTCTAATTCGGGGCTACCAGATCGCAATGTAGCTCAGTGCGATGATCGAATAGTCGCCGCCGGATGCGGTGACCAGCCCGGTGCTGTAGCTTCCGCGCAGCGCGTGGTGCCTGGTCAACGACTTGTAAAGCGTAAAACCGAAACGCGAGTTCCGTTGCAGGTCCGCTTTCTTGTCGGAATCAACAATGGTGCGGCCGCCAACGTAGAAGTTGGCATCCAGCGATGCCCAGAAGCTTGGCCCAACGCGCTTGACCAGGTGAAATTCGCTGGAGAGTATCGGCTCCTGCTCGCGGGTGGTCGCACCGACAAACTCATCGTTGTCGCCAATGATCCAGGCACCGAGCTCGGCTTCGAGTAGCCACGTGGGATGCAACGGCCATATGACACCGACGGCTGGTTTCACAGCCCAGCGATTGGCGCTGGTATTGAGGTATTTGTCGGGATTGTAAGTACCGGTTGGCGCCTGGATCAGTATGCTCGCTCCGATTATCGTTTCTGGATTGGCCTGCAGCGCCTGGAATCCCGCAACGTCCATCGCTGGTGCCCCGCGCAGATTGATCGAAAGGCGCGCTCGCACATCGCCATAACCTGTTGTGTCCACGCTGAGGAACTCGTCGTTGACGAATCCTTCAGAAGTGCCCCAGCTGTAGGGCACGCTAAACTGCGCGTTTGCAGTCCGGCCGAACACGCTGAAGGTACGCTGATAACCCAGTTGCACAAAGTTCAGTTTCGATTCCACGCCTGTGACCGGTAGGGACGGGTCGGTAACGATATCGCCGCTGGAATACTGGTAGGAGACATTCAGCACATTGGTGCCGACGGGTGCCGGCCAGTAGGCGCGTGGCGCCAGTTCCTGCGCCATAGCTGCCGAGGGCAGCAATATCAGCAGTACAGAAATGGGGTAAGACCACGATTTCATCCGCATGCTTTGTTACTCACTGGGTTGCGAAATCGTGGTCTGACCCCGATTGTTGGGGGCTCGATCCCGTCGCTCTTTCCTGCTGTTGCAGCCGCCACATCTTCGCATAGTAGCCGTTGGCGGCAAGCAGCTCGGCATGCCGGCCGCGTTCGACAATGCGCCCGGCATCCATCACCAATATCTGGTCGGCGTTCATGACGGTCGAGAGACGATGCGCAATGATAAGGGTAGTCCGTCCGACCTGTATGCGATCGAGTTCGGCCTGGATGGATTTCTCCGATTGCGAATCCAGCGCCGAGGTCGCCTCATCGAATATAAGTATCGCTGGATTCTTCAGCAAGGCACGCGCGATGGCGACACGCTGTTTTTCACCGCCTGACAGCTTCAATCCGCGTTCGCCTACTTCGGCATTGTAACCGTCCGGCAGGCTCATGATGAAGTCATGGATGTGTGCCGCGCTTGCCGCTTCCTCGACCTCGCGTCGGCTGGCATCGGTTCGGCCATAAAGTATGTTGTAGAAAATGGTGTCGTTGAACAGCACGGTGTCCTGCGGCACGATCCCGATGGCACTGCGCAGAGACTGCTGCGTGTAGTCGCGAATGTCGCGGCCGTCGATACGGATGTGGCCCGCGTCGACATCATAAAAGCGGTACATAAGGCGAGTCAGTGTCGACTTTCCCGAACCGGAATGGCCAACGACCGCAATCGTGCCGCCGGCCGGGATTTCGAAGCTCATTCCATGCAGGATGCTGCGCCGCGCGTCGTAGCCGAAGCTGACGTTCTCGAATCGCACGGTCGGTTGCGTTGCATGGAGAGCAATGGCGCCGGGACGATCCTGCACATCTTGTCGCTCGTCGAGCAGGCCAAACAGGCGTTCCATGTTGGTCAGCGCCTGTTTGACCTCGCGATACACCATCCCCAGCAGAAACAGCGGTGCCGAGAGTTGTAACAGGTACGCATTGACCAGCACCAGGTCGCCGATAGTGAGATTGCCGGCAGTTACGCCGGCGGCTGCTCGCCACATCATGGCGGTGACGCCAAGGGAAATGAGCACCGTTTGTCCGAGGTTCAGAACAGCAAGCGAGGTTTGTGATTTTACCGTCGCGTTCTCGAGATGCCGGAGGTTCTCGTCGTAGCGCATTGCCTCGTGTGCCTCGTTGTTGAAGTACTTGACGGTTTCGTAGTTCAACATGGAATCGACCGCACGCTCGTTTGCCCGTGTGTCGGCTTCGACTGCGGCACGGTAGAAACGCGTACGCCACTCGGTAATTGAAAACGTCCAGACCATGTAGGCGGCGAGTGTAATGAGCGTAATCAGTGCGAAACCCCAGTCGTACGCCCACACCAGCACGGTTGTAACCAGCAGCACTTCGAGTGCAGTCGGGAAGATGGTGTACAGCGTCCAGTCGAGCAGGTCGGCAACGGCACTGCCGCCGCGTTCGACATCGCGCGCCACGCCGCCGGTGCGGCGTCCTAGATGGAAGCGCAGGCTCAAGCCGTGCAAATGCCGGAATACGCGTAGCGTTATCTCGCGCGAGGCGCGCGCCATGACGCGAGCGAACACCACCTGGCGCAACTCGGTGAACAGCGTGACACCGATGCGCGCTGCGCCGTAAGCGAGCAAGAATGCGACCGGCAGGAGCAGCAGGCTCGGCTCTAAATTGAGCTGGTCGACTATGCCTTTGAGCAGGAACGGGACCATCAGGTTGGCGAGTTTTGCGGCGACGATGAGCGACAGTGCCAACGAGATGCGGCCGATGTAAGGGCGCAGGTACGGGAGCATGTCGCCGATGACGTGCAGGTCACTGCGTGCGCTGCCAGCGCGCGCGACCGGCTCGACGGAGTTGTCGAGCGGCGCATTGACCGCGGGTGTGTCAGTACTGCCTTGCGTGTCGGCCGCCAAAAACCTTGCTCACAATGTTTGCTGCCGGGGCGGGCATTTTCGGACCGTCTGCGCGCCGCCGGAATAGAAGGTACCGGAGAACACTGTAGCGTCCCGCACGCCCGCTTGGCTAGCCACCAAAAAAAGGGGCGGCTGACGCCGCCCCTTGTACCCCGTTCGGGTTACCGGTTTTTCAGGCAACCTTCACTGTGAACGGGGTTACTGCCTCCACTTTCGGGAGGATTATCTCGAGGATGCCGTTCTTCAGCTCGGCCTTCGCCTTGTCACCCATGATGGCCACGGGCAGATGCAAGGTCCTGTAGATTCGGCCATAAGCCATTTCGTTGCGGAAGTAGGTATCGTCTTTCTCTTCTTCCTTGAATTTTCGGCTGGCCTCGATCGTCAGTCGATCGCCGGCGATCAGGATGTCGAGGTTATCCTTCTCGATTCCGGGCATTTCGGCTCGGACCATCAGAACATCGCCCTTATCGACCATGTCGATTCTCGGAAAGCCCTCAATCGCGCCACCGAGCATACCCTCGAATTCCGCCCGGAACGGACGTCGCCAGCCATCGGCTTCGAACGAGTCGTCCATCCAGCGGCGTGGCAGGAAGTTCTCGAAGAATTCCTCCATGCTGTGGGTGAACGGCCGCGTTACCCGACTGACAGCCGATTCACGTTCTTTCTTCGGACTGATGTCGCGTATTTTGGTCATTGCGCTCACCTCCATGCTTTTCGATCATTTGCCGGAATAAGTTCCGGCACATCGTAGTGTCTTCCGCAACTGAGGCAGTTCCTATCCGTAGAAATGCGCATGGCAAAGGTGTAACGAGGCGCCTAAAGTCGCCTCGAAATTGCATGGAAAAAGGCGTCGAAAAAGGTGTCAGGTTTATTTTAAAAAGGTGTCAGGTTTATTTTCGATTTTCATCGTTTTGCGAAAATAAACCTGACACCTTTTTCTATGGGAGTAGGGCTTTCAGCACTTCGCGGGTCAGGTCCCAGGGATCGAAACCCTGGCGGCCATAATCCAGGCCACGACGGACGATCACGGTATCGTGTGACGGCACAACGATTACGTACTGGCCGCGGTTGCCAACGGTGCTGTAGGCATCTTTCGGCACATCGTTGCGATCGTCGGGAACGAGCCACCAGTGGCCGCCGTATTCATTTCCGATCCTGGCCGTGGACGGTGCCGGAGTCCTGACGAAGCGTATCCAGTCTTCCGAGATCAGCCTCTCGCCATCCCAGATGCCGTTCTGCAGGTACAGCAGGCCAAAGCGCGCGAGATCGCGTGCGTTCGTATAGACCTGGCTGCTCAGGATGAAATCGTGGAAGCGATCGGTGCCGACCAGGGTGCTGCGCATTCCGATACGATCCAGCAACGCCGTGCGTGGAAATTCCCGATAGACTTTTTCGCTTCCCAAAGCGCGCTTCATGGCGTAGACGGCTAGCAGGGTGTCGTAGTTTTCGTATTCGAATACCGTTCCGGGCTGGCGCACCAGGCCGCGATTGCGTGCGCCGTCGACCGAGCTCAAGCCGGCCCAGTACGCGAGACCGGAACCGGTCGCGAACTCCATGCCGAAGCTGTCCACCGGTTCGAGCCCGCTCGACATATTGAGTACGTGCCGCAGGGTAATTGCGTTGCGCGGATCTGCCTCGCCGGCCGGCAACGGCGGCAGCCATTCGATACCGAGCGGCGCATCGAGTGTCATGCGGCCGTCGTCCACCAGCACGCCGATCAGCGTCACTGCGATACTCTTGGCAGTAGACCAGGTGCGGGTGCGAGTATGCCGGTCGACGCCTTCCGCATAACGCTCGTGAATGATGTCGCCCTTGTGCACGACGAGCAGGCTCAAGGTGACCTGTTCGGGGGATTCACGCTCGAAGGCCCAGTCGGATGCTGCTTGCAAAGCGCTGGCGTCGACGTTGTCCGGGAGCGCCTTGTCCGCGACCAGATCGCCGTTCGGCCACGGAATCGTTTCGGCATCACCGGCGGGCGGAGGCAGTTCGAGTACCGGCAAGGTATCGATATCGTCGAAAGTTTGCTGCGGTGACATGACCACGCAGCCGATGCCCTGACGAAAAGCTGCGCGGATCACCGGTCCCGAATCGCCGCCACCGATGGCGACCGCCTGGCGTTCGGAATCGACGAGGTAGTCGCCGCCGCGCGCGGTACCGACCGGATCCGGCAGGAACCTGAGCTCCTGGGCGAAAACCCGCTCCAGCGTCCGATGCGATGTAAACAGCCCGTTGCACATCAGGATCGCCTGCACACCATTGCGAATCATGGTGCGATTGGCAGTGAAATAGTCGTAGTCGTCCGCCTCTTGTGCTGGCACCGGAACGGTCGCAAGGCAGGCGAGCAAGGTAACGCCCGCGCGGATTTTGCAGCGGTGAAATGTTCTCATACTTCTGTGTGTCCTCGCGCTTGTCGACGGCATCTAGGCAGACGCCGGTGTCATGCTGAAATTCAGGCGTCGTGAAAATTCCCGCCGCAACAACAGGTAGCTGATTCCCGACTGCAATGCGACCGTGGCAACCGAAAGGTACCACACGTCCTCGATGACAAATCCCTGCGTCTGCGACACCCACACGAGCGGAACGACAAACGTCAGCACGCGCGTTGCTGTGCTCAGCATCGCCGGCCAGGTATTGCCCATGGCCTGGAAAAGTCCGGAGCAGGTGAAGATCACTGCCGAGGGTACGAAGTTCCAGGAAATGAAGCGGAGAAATGTCGCGGCCACATCGACCACTTGCGGGTCCGCGGAAAATCCCTGCACCAGCAGTCTCGCCTCGAACTGGCAGAACACGGTGAGCGTCAGCATGACGGCGCTGCTCATCAACGCCGTCCAGCGAAACGTGTGCCGCACGCGGTCGGCGAGTTGCGCACCAAAATTCTGCCCGGCCACGGCCGGTGCGGCAAACGCGAGCGCCATGGCCGGCAAAAATATCGCCTGCATGATGCGTGAACCCAGACCGAACCCCGCTTGCGCGACCGCACCGAAGTCGCGTATCGCCCAGTAGATCATGGCCATGAATGCAAACATCAGCAGAAACTCGCCACCGGCTGGCAAGCCGATTCCCAGCATGCGTTTCCACACCGGTAACTGCGGACGCCACATGGCCCTGTTGATGGCCACGTACTTCTCGAGACGATTGAAGTACAGCCACAGCAAAATCACGCCGGCGATCACGGACACTGTGCTGGCAAGGCCGGCGCCGGCGGCGCCGAGCGGCCGCCCCGTACCCCAGCCGGCAATCAACACCGGGGCCAGGACAATATTCAGTACCACGGTCAGCATTTGCACCACCATGGTGGGCTTGACGATTCCCGTACCGCGCAAGGCGGAGCTCATGGCAACCTGCGCAAACTGCAAGGCCATGCCCGGCAGGTACCAGTAAAGGTAGGCCGTGCCTTCGCGGACCGTCCCGGCATCGGCCGCGATGCTGCGCAGGTAGTCGGCACTCCAGGCATAACCTGCGATCAGCGTGCCGACACCCAGCAGCGCCGCAAGCAGCAGCGACTGGTTAAAAATCAGGTTGGCCTCGTGCTGGTCTTTTCGGCCAGCCGCGTGCGCAATCAGCGCTATCGTGCCCACACCGAGGATCTGCGTCAGGGCAATGATGATGAACATGGCATTGCCGGCCGCACTGACTCCGGCCAGCGCGGTGCCGCCCAGGCGCCCGATGAAGTACAGGTCGACCAGGTAATAGAGAGTCTGCACCAGCATGCCGACGGCCATGGGTACGGCCATTTCAATGACGTGTCTGGGAATCGGGCCTTGCGTCAGGTCTTTCATGATTGCTGCGCATCATATGACTTTTCTGACGGGTTTGAGACAAACAGGGTCAGACCACCTTCGCCAGGCCCACACCCAGGACCATTCGCCGACGAAAAAAAAACGTGGTCTGACCCCGATTTTGGATAGGGTTACAATCCTCTCCTGCCATACACAACAGGACCAACATCCGATGCTCACCCTTCACCATCTCGAAAACTCGCGTTCGCAACGCATCCTTTGGCTGCTCGAAGAACTGGGTGTCGAATACCGGATCAAGCATTACAAACGCGATCCGGTGACCAGTCTCGCACCGCCCGAACTGCAGGCCATTCACCCGTTGGGCAAGTCGCCGGTGATCACGGACGGCGATATCACCGTGGCCGAATCGGGTGCGATCATCGAATACCTGGTCGGCAAATACGACAACGGCCGCCTGCGGCCCACCGAGGGAACGCCGGAGCAGCTTGCCTGGACGTATTGGCTGCACTACGCGGAGGGAAGCTTCATGCCGCTGATGATCGTATCCTTGATCATGAACCGCATCGAGTCCGCACCGATGCCATTCTTCGTCAAACCAATTGCGAAAGGTATCACCGGCAAAGTGCGCAGCAACTACCTCGAACCGAATGTAAAGCGCAACCTCGCATTCATGGAAGCAACGCTCACGAAATCGACCTGGTTTTGCGGCAACTCCATGACGGCAGCAGACATGCAAATGAGTTTTGCGGTCGAGGCTGCGGAAGTTCGCACCGACCTCAAGGCGCACTATCCGAAATTGCTGGGATTCCTGCAACGGATCCGCGCACTTCCGGCCTACAAGCGGGCGCTGGAAATGGGCGGACCGTATTCATTGCTTGGAAAATAAAATCGGGGTCAGACCACCATTTCGACGTTGAATTGGTGGTCTGACCCCGATTTTCGATCGCTAGCGATCGGTGATCGGAAGTAGCAGCCGGAACTCGGCACCGGGTTCCTTGTTGACGACATCGACTTTGCCATGCATCAGCGCGGCGAGCTGGTGCACGATCGCCAGGCCGATTCCGGTGCCGACGGTCTCGCGCGTCAGCTCCGATTCGGCGCGATAGAAGAGCTGGAAAATTTTCTTCATCTGTCCCCTGGCAATGCCGGGGCCATAGTCGCGGACCGTGAAAACGACATTGCCGTCGCCCGTCGTGTAGCAGCCGATGTCAATGGACTTGTTGCTGGCATTCCTCGAGAACTTGATGGCGTTGTCGACCAGGTTGATGATGATTTGGGTGATACAGTCATCGTCCACCAGCACGGTCACCCTGTCGTCAGTCGGGTTGTGTAGCAGGTTCAGGGAAAAACCCGCACGCCCGATCTGAGCGCCAACCTTCGATTCGACCTGGTTCATCAATTCAGCGACCGTTTTCCGTTTCAGGTCGAGCTGCGGTTCGCTGCGTGTGATTTTCGCCAGATGCAAGACATTCGAGAGGAGCCGGGTCAGTCGTTCCGACTCATCGTGTATGTATTCGTAATACTGCTTTCGTTTGTCCTCACTGACCCAGCCTTCCTTCAGCATCTCCCCGTACATGCGAATGGAGGTCAAAGGCGTTTTCAGTTCGTGGCTGACGGCGGAAACAAAGTCCTGTTGCTGGCGCGCAAGCCGGATCTGGCCGAGGCCGAGGCGATAGACGAGGTAAAAACCAGCGACGAAAACAATAGCGATGATGACTGTGGTCCAGCGCAGGACCTGGGCTCCGGGTCCCGCCGGCAACCGGTTGATGGAGTAGATCAGCTCGAGCTGATCGAGCGGTGCGGAAAGGCGACTTTGATACAGCAGCGTTCCCTGAAGTTCTTCTGAACTCACCGGATAACTTTCGGATTCTGTGCCGCGAACCAGCCGGATAACGTCGTCCTGGTAGCCGATCACGAGATCCGACATGCCGGATAGCGCGGTGGCGCGAAACTCGCCATCGATTGCGCTGGACAAGAATGATTCACTGTCGATCAGCAGCCCCTGGATGAGCCGCTCGCCGTCGCGCCAGACTTTGCGAAACAGTACCAGGTGTCCACTCGCCAGCAGACTGAACTCGTA
>JAHKKM010000074.1 GCA_020027645.1 Pseudomonadota bacterium | reverse complement strand
GCGATGTATAACAGAACTGCTGTAGGCCCCGTTGTTGACGTAATTCAGGAAGTTCGCAACAGTGGCCGGTGTTGCGTTGTCGAAGAGATTGACTTCGAAATCACCCATCACGGTCTGAAACTCGACAATGGTTGCGTCCGCCGGTCGCGGGGCAGCGCCCAGACAAACCAGTACGGACAAGAATGCAATGCTTTTAAGAAACAGACTTCGACGCATAATGAATCCCGTAAACCCCGTTGTGGGGGATGGTGCCCGTGAAAAAGAGCGGCGGATTCTACACAGCGGCAGCCTGAAAGGAAAACAACCAATTGCTATGTTCACTTTCGAGCGGATAGTTCCGCGGCTGGTTCTGCCATTTGGCGCTGCCATGAGGGGCATCGCAAAAATAGCCTGCGCACCCGATGTTCATTCGTATGTCACCGATGACACCCGGAAACGCCGAGCTTTCATCGGCTTTCCCGGTCGATAACGGAATCCGGACTCTTTAGACTAGGCTCGTGAGGGCCGTGAGAGGAGAATGAACATGACCGAACTCATAACCTGTGTGTGGTTCGACCACGGCGAAGCCAGCAAGGCAGCGGCATTCTACGCCGCTACCTTTCCGGACAGCCATGTCGATCGCGCGAATACCGCGCCCGGCGATTTTCCCGGCGGCAAGGAAGGCAGTGAGCTGACCGTCGAGTTCACCGTACTGGGACGCAAGTTTGTTGGCTTAAACGGCGGACCGACCTTCAAACCGAACGAAGCCGTGAGCTTCATGGTTGTCACCGAAACCCAGCAAGAGACCGATCGCTATTGGAATGCGATTCTCGGCAACGGCGGCACCGCAAGTGCCTGCGGCTGGTGCAAGGATCGCTGGGGCTTTTCCTGGCAGATCACACCGCGGCTACTGCTGGACCTCACGACAAGTTCCAATCGCGACGAGGCGAAGCGCGCCTTTGAGGCGATGATGACAATGACGAAGATCGATATCGCAGCGATCGAAGCGGCAGTAAGGGAGCGATCCGCAAGCTGAAGGCGGAGCGCGACGAGGAGTCCGGCTGAGCGTCCGCTTGTGGCCGAAACGCGACTGAAAACCTCGATAAGCTACAATGGCTCCCGGTGACCCATCGCAGTCGTTCTACAAATCCCAAGAAGGAAACACCCATGGCCTCAAAACTGCGCTACTTGCATCATCCTGCCTCCCAGCCGTGTCGCTCGGCACGTCAATTCATGATCGAGAACGACATTCCCTTTGAGGACGAAGTCGTCGACATCACGACGAACATCAACGAGACACAGGAGTTCAGGGACAAGTACAACCCCACCGGACAGGTTCCGATTCTCGTCGATGGCGACTTCATCGTGTGGGAGAATGTCGCCATCGCGCGCTATGTAAACGAAAAGTTCGACTGTCCCGGCCATTGGTTCGGGTCCACGTTGCGCGCGCGGGCGCGGATCAACCAGTTCGTGCAGTGGTACGCCTATACGCTCCGGCTCGGCGGCGGCGCCTTTCACTGGACCATCTTCGCCCCGTTCATCTATGGACCGAACAAGGACTTCAGCGCGGAGCGCAGGAAGGGCTACCACGTCCTCTACGAATCGATGGGCATAATGGAGCGGTACTGGCTCAAGGACCGTGATTACCTTTGCGGGGACGAGGTCAGTTATGCCGATCTGGTCGCGCTACACGAGTTCGTCTCCCACCACGCTGGCAAGATAATTCCGGACAATGTTTGGAAGAAGCATCCGCGAATCTCGGCGTGGTTCGAAAGATTGTCCGCGCGTGCGGCTACCAAGGCGGTGAGTGAGTGGCAGTATGACGCGATCGGAAAAGTCCTGACCGGTGAGCTCAAGGTCAAGTTTACGCGCAGGACTGCCGTGCTGAAGGGCACGGAGGCCTATGGCGGCCATAACCACGGGATTCCCCACCTGGACGAGGAAGACGACTATATCGCGCGCGTTGAGTCTTAGATGTCGTCTACATGGGCAGCCGGAGTTTGACGCCGAGGGGCGGCAAGCACATACCGCGCACTCGCGGTCTCACAATGATCACGTCGAATTCCACTGGCATTGGACGGGAACCAATACCGGCCCGGGCGGTACCGGAAATGCGGTCGATCTCCGAGGGTACGAGCAATGGAATTTGGACCATGATGGCCTGATCCTCGAATCGCGCGGCAATATGGACGATGCCGAGTACCAACGACAATTGAACGCCGATTCGGCGGCCAGGGAATCAGAACAGTAAGTCGAACGGCGCATAACAACAGATGCTCAATGCAAGAATAGCCGAGATCTGGCGCTACCCGGTCAAATCGATGCTGGGAGAGCAGATCGACCATGCCAACGTCGGGCCCGGTGGAATTCAGGGAGACCGGCGTTGGGCCGTGGTCGATGCGGAGTCCGGTGTTTCGCTGAGCGCCAAGCGATACCCCGACCTGTTGCGCTGTCGCGCCTGGACGAGCGACGGCGACGTGATGGTCAAACTCCCGGATGGTCGAGAATTGCCGGTCAGTTCTCGCGATGTAGGCCTCGCACTTTCCGATCTCTTTGGCCGACAGGTCACCACCCGCTCCGCCGAATCGATGGCGACGATTCAGCACGAGTTTCCGACGGCCGTTACCGAGGGCGAAGGCGAGCCGTACCTGTATGCACCGAAAACAGAAGCATTCTTTGATTCAGTGCCTTTGCACCTTCTAACAACGGGAACATTGAAAAAGCTGCAGCGGCTGCTGCCGGCTTCGGTAATCCATCGCGCGCGATTTCGCCCCAATTTCCTGGTCGACATCGATGAGATCGGTTTCATCGACAACGATTGGGTTAACAAGGACGTCACCCTCGGATCGCTGCGGTGTCATGTGATTGACCACACGCGTCGTTGCATCATGGTCGCCCATGCTCAAGGCGACCTTCCCCGCGACATGCAGGTCATTCGAGCGGTCCTGAAGGAGAACGATAGCCGGGCTGGCGTCGCACTGAAGGCCCTGCATACCGGCATTGTGCGTAAAGGAGATGCCGTTGAAGTTCGCGCTCATTGAACTTGAAACGTGTTACGAGGGTGAATAGCAGAATTGGAGCTGACACTTGGTTGCACACTCAACGGCTCTTAACAGCTGCAGGCAGCCGCCCAGGTCTTTTGATCTATCCAGACCTCGTCTGACTCAGAGCGGCCGCGGAACGTGACTAACTCCCGAACAGCTCCTTTTGCCCGTCATCGCTGTCCGTCGCGACGGACCTCTGGTACCAGTCGATCCGGCGCGTCAGGTACATGATCATGGCCAAAGCGGCCCAGAGGCCAATCGACCCGGCAAGCAGCGCGTAGGTTTCTGCCCTCAGCGTCATGTACAGGAAACAGTAAAGGACGAACAGAACGCCACCAATAATTATCGCGCGGCCTCGCTGACCCAGAACCGAGTAGCTGTAACCGACGACGAGCCCGCTCGAGGCCAGTGCGCTCGAAATGTACGACCAGCCGAATCCAATGTGCTCCGCGAGCGAGATCAGTAACAGGAAGAAGATAACGTTGGCCATTCCGACCATGAGGTATTGCAGCGGATGCAGCTTGAGCCCGGCAATAACCTCAAACATGAAGTAGCTGACGAAGGTCAGAACGACGAATAACACGCCATAGGTAACTGCTCGGAGAGTCAGGCGGTAGACGCTGATCGGCAGGTACAGGTCAACGCCGAAAACCGCTGATTCCGTCGAAGGCACAGCGCCGGATGCTTTCGTCCACTGTGACGGAAATGACCGGCCGATGCTGGAAACCTGCCAGTCTGCGCGGAATCCGTCGTCGCTGACCTCGCGCGTGTGCGGCAAATAGTTGCCGGAAAAACTCGGCGATGGCCACGTTGACTCAATGGACGCATGCGTTGTGTCGCCAAGCGGCAGGAAAGAGAGCGATTCACTGCCCTTGATGTTCAGTACCGTGTCGAAGGCAAGGTCCCCGGCGCGGTCAGGTTTTAGGATTTCACGCAACGGCGCCTGGATCTGCGGTGGGAGTCCATCAACAATCTGGCCGCCGGGCACAAAGGCAACCGTTACGCCGTTTAGTTCGAGGTTTGGCGTCTCCGCGATCGCACGACCGTCACTGACTCCGACGACGATGGATGCGTCCGCCCAGTGGATGTTCGCATCATCGATGCCGAGGTCTCCGGTATCGATGGCAGCGAACTGACCGTGCAGTCGAATTCTGGCGGAGTAGACCGGGACCTTGTAAATGCCGCGGTATCGGATCTCCGAGACAACGGATGCGTCGATCCCGAGTTTCCCCGGGAGAACATACATCTCGGTGCGATTGACGAACCGTTCCCCCCGGCCATCGACATGCACGATGTCATAGGGGAGGACGAGGACCGGGCCCGCAATGAGCTGCGATTGACCCCACGTACGCTGAATGTCGAACCTCGCGGTCTGGTGGATCATGTCCCTGTCGTCGATCGTTCCTCTGACCATTCCCAGCGGGATCAGAAGTAGCAGAATCAGTATGCCGATCGTAAATACTTTGACTGACGCCGATTGGCGTAGTCTCGAAATTATTGTCTGCATTGCAGCGCTCCCATTGCCTGTGGGAGATTGGAACTGTCAATAATGCCGACGAGATGAAGTAAATGTGGCCAATCGTGGCAAGGCACTTTTTCAAGCGCGATGTCAGACCAGATCGAAACTTCTACAGCTGAGCCGATACCGAACGAATGCGGTCCATGATGGCTGTGAAGCGGGGATCGCCATGCAAATTGGCCAGATCCTCGTCGTTTTCCAACCAGCCGAGGTGCCCTCGCCCGTTCTGCACCGCGCGTTCCAGCATCTCGATCGCGCGATTGCGGTCTCCCAGCACGGCGCAGGCGCAAGCGGCGTTGTAAAGGCCGGTGAAGCCTTTCGGACGGGCCCGCACGGTACGTTCGATAAATGCAAGGGCACTCGCGGTCCGGCCCAGCCACGCTTCCATGATAGCCGCGCGGCTCAGCGCCGCTTCGTCTTCCGGAAAGCGTTGCAGGTGGCGTTCGATCAGTCGCAGGGCCTCGATTCTCGCTTGCCGCTCCTCGTCGGACCGGCCCAGTTTCTGCAGGGCGAAGGACAGCATGCCCTGCGGCGTATATTCGTCCGGGGCCAGTCGCGCCGCAGTCTGGAACAGCTCGACGGCCCGTTCGGCCTGCCCCGTTCCGAGGCAGTGCCTCCCGTAGGCGTAGTACGGGAAATAGGACGTCGGACTCAGCCGGATTGCTTCGTCGAAATCCCGCGAAGCACCCTCGTTATGGCCCTGCATGGACATGAGCTGCGCGCGCGCGAGGTACGCCTCAGGCATCCTGGGCTCGAGTTCAAGCGCCCGCCGGCTGGCGGTGAATGCCTCATCGAAGTCGGCGGGCTTCATGTCCAGGCGCGAAAAGCCCTGCAGTGCGAGCGCGCTGGCCAGCCCCGCATGCGCCTGAGCGAAATCCGCATCGAAGGCCAGCGCCTTGCGGAACATTTCCGCCGCCTCCGGGCCGTCGCCATAGGCGCGCAATTGCTCCTGTCCTTGCAAGAAGAAATCGTAAGCCTGCGCATTGCGTGTACCGCCGCGCCCGAGCAGTTCGACCTCACCGGGCTGCAGGGTCACCTGCAGTGCACCGACCATCCGCTTCGCGATGTCGGTCTGGATCGCGAACACGTCGTCCAGCAAGCGATCGTAGCTCTGCGACCAAAGGTGGTACCCATCGGCGGCATTCAGCAACTGCGCCGTAATGCGCACGCGGTCGCCGGATTTGCGCACGCTGCCCTCCAGAACCGAGCTCACCCCCAACTGGCGCCCGATCTCTCGGACATCCTCGGCCTGATTCTTGAACCGGAACGACGAGGTGCGCGCAGCGACCCGCAGCCCGCGCACGCAGCACAGGGCATTGATGATCTCCTCGGCTATGCCGTCGCAGAAATAGTCCTGGTCGCGGTCGGGGCTCATGTTGACGAACGGGAGGATGGCGACAGACTGAGCCGGTGCCGCTTGCGCAACAGGCGGGCCAGCGGCGGAGACGAAATCAGATGCGGGGCTTACCGCTATGGCGGGCCTGGCGGCCGCCAAGGTTGCGCCGGGCGTTTCAATCGGAAGAGTGCGCTCGATGCCCTTTGGCGTGACGTCGTAGGCCCAAGCCAAGACGCAGGCGAACGGAAAGCCAAGCGCAAGCAGAGTAATGACCAACTTGAGCGGCCAGGCGGGCAGGCCCATCGGCTCGAAGGTGACGTCTGCCACTTGGACCAGCAGCCAGGCGACGATGGCATAGGCCGCGGCGACCCGAAATAATTTCCGGCGACGCAGTTCCGCGAACAATTGCTTCAAAATCGGTCCCTCTGCAGACAATGCCCGGCCGCCCGTTTCGCGGTGATTATAGCGGCTCTGGCGGCTGCCATGAATTCAGCGTAAAGCGAGAATATGCGGGACGGGACAAATGGCGCGACTCTGCCGACCATCTGTCACCCCGTGCTGGATATCGCCCGAGCAACGAAATGACGGATGCGTTTGATAAAATCAGCAATCCCGGAAACGCTGCCGCTCAAGCAGCAGTGCAATATTCACTGCAATTTCACAATATTGCCATCCGGGGACGAGGCCAATGAAATCCAGCACACAGCAGTCCTATCACGAGCGCATTGCACGCGTCGTCGGATTCTTAAGCAAGCAGGTCAACAACAATCCTTCGCTCGAGACCCTGGCCGATATCGCGGCCATTTCTCCCTTCCATTTCCATCGCATGTATCGCGCGCTGACCGGCGAAACGCCCTCATCGACCGTACGCCGCCTTCGGCTCGCCAAGGCCTGCGTGTTGTTGCGTGACACGCGAAAACCCGTGACCGAGATTGCCTTCGAGGTCGGCTACGATTCATCGCAAAGTTTTGCAAAAGCTTTTCGTGCGGCGACCGGGTTCACGCCGACGGCCATCCGGAAAGACCTACTGTCACTGAACAGGGTTTTGCAAGAGTTCGGCAAACCGGCGGACGGGCCGGCGCGAGCGTCACGCGATCTTGAAGTGAAAGTGGTCTCGGTCGATCCATTCAAAGTCATCGCAAGCCGCCACGTCGGCCCGCACAAGGGATTGTTCAAGGCTTATGGCGAGCTATTTCACTGGGCGGAGAAATCCGGATTGGTAGAAAGATTCAGGGGTATTTACGGCATCCCCATCGATGACCCAAGAGACGTGCCGGACGGCGAATGCCGTTTTGATTGCTGCTTTGATTTTGGCCCCGATGCCGGCGCGGACGGACGATTCCGGGAGGATATTCTCGGTGGCGGTACTTTTGCAGTCACCCGCCATAACGGGCCCTATGAGGGACTCGAAGACAAGTACGATTATCTATACGGCGCGTGGTTGAGCGGGTCTGCGTATACGCTACGCGATCAACCGGCCTTCAATAATTATCTGAACGACCCGGACAGTGCCCCAGCGGAAAAATGGGAGACCGATATCTATGTCCCGGTCGAGCGCATTGGCGGTTCGCGATCGAGGTAATCGATAGTTCAAGCGATTGCATCAGGCTCTCGGGTTCGCTCGCTCACCTGCATGACTCCGAGTTGCACCACGATGTCGTAAAAGAGCTCGTCTTCCTTCGCATAGTCGATGACGAACATCGATGCCGTTTTGGAACTGGTTTTCGATTGTGCGACGACGAGTAACAGCACGATGGCCGGTGTCCACCACCACGAATACAGGCTGCCGATGACCAGCGCGACCGGCACCAGTGACAGCCAGATCCAGGTCCACAAGCGGTACGCCAGCCTGTAGTCATTGGGTATGAGACTGGTTGCCATGACGTGCGCCGCCAGCCGCCGGTGCACCGAGATATCGACCGCACCGGTCCTTGATGCCTTTACAAAGTCCAGGTAGCCAATAGAACTGATGTTTTGCATCTGCCATGCCTCCGCCGGATAGCCCAGCGCAAAGCGCGCGGCTAATCGGCGAGACATTACGCAGGCAGTCGATCCGGTTCTTGTCTCTCGGCAGCGTGGATTTATCTGAAGTCATCGCTGGTCGCCGGCAGGTCGCTTTGTCGACGCAGGCCTTCCGTTTCCCGGTGCAGGCGCCTGGCAATTGCCGATTCCAGCACGCCGGTTTCGAACACCGCCATGTCGCTTGCGGCCCCGTAGCTCATGACGTCGACAACGCTTCGGCTGACCGCCTTCCAGGCATCGTTGACAAAACCGAGTTGCAGCGCGCTCGGCAAAGAGCCGGAACCGACCGATGGGTAACACTGCGACAAGTCGTGGCTGTAACAATGATCGCCCGGCTGAATACGGTCGCGCCCCCACAGTACCGGAATCCCTGCGGCCAGCATTGCCGTGCTGAATCCCGCACTGGTCGCGGCGGCCGTCGAGGCACAGTACTGTGGCGAGTCGGGCTTTGGCGCCTGTCGGCTCGCATTGCGCACGATCCGTTGGCCATCTTTGGCCAGCGACCAGGCAGCGAGCTGCGACTCGACCACACGACGCAGCGCATCGCAACCATTGCTTGTGTTCGCGCGGCTTGCTGCTCCGGCGTCAGCCGCCAACAACCCGGCTGAGGCGAAAGCAAGCACCGATATGAAAATCCTGTTCGTCATGAAACACTCCGTGTCTTCGGTTACGGTTCCCAAGCGCAGTTCTGATGCGCAACTGGTCGATGGCCGAAAGCTTGCGACGAAGCCGATATCGCGAGAAGGAGCATTTCAAGGCAAAACGTGCAGAAGTGCGCGTGGACCTTGCAGTCCACGGCGGTATGGAATCAGGCGTTCGGTGCGTCTCCGCGATCAGCCCTTGTACCAGGCCAGTGCCGCTCCGATCAGGCTGCCGACAACCAGCGTAATCGTGCAGACCGCGCCAATGCCAAATCCCGGCGAACGCGATTTTGGATCCGCCAGGTAGGCGTTGCGGTAGATGAAACGCGAAATCACGAATACCAGGCCGAGGCCCGCGGCCGTGAGCGCATGCACGTACATGCCGAACATCCACATCGCAGGAATCACTGCGACCAGTTGTTCGAGCGTGTTCTGGTGCACGCGGAACTCGCGCTCGAAATCGGGATTGCCGCTGATGGCCGGCGCACTCACTCCGTATTTGCCACGCGCTTTGCCGACAAGATACGAAAATACGATTAACTGAGCCAATGCCAGAGCCGTAACTATTGCGATCGCTTCCACCGCTCTCTCCTTATTATTTGCTATTGTTCAGCCTCGGGCCGAAGCACGATTCGCCAGCACGAATCGCCGGTTCGAGGAGCTGACGAATAGTACAATAGCCAGCGGCACACAGAACGGCTGATTGGCAGTTTGCCAGGCAAACAGGGGAACCCATAACAAATGGCCAGAACCATAGGACAGTCTGCCCCGCTCACTGCCTTTTCCCGGTTTCTCGGTATCGAGGCCGGCGAACTGCCCGCCGTGGCCTGGTCGTTCGTTTATTTCTTCTGCCTGATGTCGGCCTACTACATGCTGCGCTCCGTTCGCGAGGCGATGGCGATCGTCAGCGGTGTAGAGAATATTCCCTGGCTGTTCACCGGGACCTTCTTTTTGATGCTCCTAGCCACGCCGGTCTTCGGCTGGGTTACGTCGCGATTTCCGCGACGGCAGTTTCTGCCATGGGTCCTCTATTTCTTCGCTGCCAACATCCTGCTTTTTTTCGCCGCCTTTACGGCCGCGAAGTACAACGTATTTGGGCCGCTTTGGATCAGTCGCCTGTTCTTTGTCTGGTTGAGCGTCTTCAACCTGTTCATCGTATCGGTGTTCTGGAGTTTCATGGCCGACATCTACAGCAAGGACCAGAGTCAGCGGCTTTTTGGTGTGATCTCCGCCGGCGGCAGCACCGGTGCGCTTCTGGGCCCGCTCATGACCAGCGTGCTGGTCATTCCCATAGGTTTCGAAAACCTGCTGCCCTTGTCGGCGCTGCTGCTGCTGTTCGCGGTCTATTGCGTGCACCGCCTGAGGGCCTGGGAGAACCGCACGGCATCGGCCAAAGCGTCGATTCAGGCGCCCGAATCGGCGCCTGCGGGAGAACTCATCGGCGGTAGCGCCTGGGCCGGATTGGGCCTGACCATCAACACGCCATTTTTCAGTGTTATCGCCATTGCCATGGTTTGCGCCAATTTTCTGGGCGGCGCACTCTACATGTACATGGCGCAGCTCGTTGGCGATGCATACGAGAGCACCGACAAACAGACCCAGGTCTTCGCGTTGATGGATGCCATGACGAATGCCCTGTCGTTCATCGGCCAGTTGCTGCTGGTCAAACAGTCGGTCCGGCATCTCGGCATGGGACCGACGCTGGCCCTGCTGCCGCTTGCCTCGATTATCGGATTCGCCTTGCTGGCGATCAATCCCGTCTTTATCGTCATGGCAGTGTTGCAGGTCTTGAGGCGCTCCCTGACTTTCGGCTTCGCGAAGCCGGCGAGCGACATGTTGTACTCGGTGGTTTCAAAGGAAGCCAAGTACAAGGCCAAGAACTTTATCGACACCACCGTTTATCGTGGCGGGGATGTTTTCGCGACTTGGTCGATCAAATATTTGATGGCCTTTGGCATTACCGGCGTTTCGCTGATTTGCATTCCGATCGCCGTCATCTGGACCGCATTGTCGCTGTGGATCGGCCGTGAATACAGACGCCGCTACTGGGCGGTGGGCAGCTGAGTTATCGAATGAGGGCAGAAAGGCACTGGACCAAACGCGACACGATCATGGCGGGCGTCGCGCTGGCCGCAAGCCCGATTCCGTGCCTTATTCCGTCCTGGGCAGAGGAGACCGCCATGCTGACACACCCCATTCCGAGCAGCGGTGAGCAGCTGCCGGTCATCGGCCTGGGTACTTACAACGTCTTTGATGTCGAGAGCACCGAGGCGGAGCTGGCGCCGCGGCGGGCTATTGTCAATCTCATGATCGAGAAAGGTGCACGCCTGATCGATTCCTCACCGATGTACAACCGGGCGGAAAAAGTGGTCGGTGACATCGTTTCGCAAGGTGCTTTGCGGGACAAGTTGTTCCTCGCCACCAAAGTGTGGACGAATGGCAAGGCATCGGGAGAACGGCAGATGCAGGCGTCTGCAGATCTCATGCAAGC
>JAHKKM010000073.1 GCA_020027645.1 Pseudomonadota bacterium | reverse complement strand
CGTATGGTCAACCATATCGGCAGGCGCCCAGACCACGTTGTTGTGGCAGTCTTCACAGACATTGCTCGTAGTGATATGCGTCTGGTTCTTGCCGGTTGCGCTGGCTCCGTCGTGACAACTGAAGCAATTGTTCGTTATCCCGGCATGATCGAAGGTTGCAGGTAGCCACGCAGCCGTTGTATGGCAATCGTCGCAGGTGTCGCCGCTTGTGATATGCGTTTGGTTCTTGCCGGTTGCAATCGTGCCGTTATGGCAAGATCCGCAAGTACCGGTCACCTGCGTATGGTCAACCGTATCGGCCGGCGCCCAGAGCACATTGTTGTGGCAGTCTTCACACACATTTGACGTATTAATGTGTGTCGCATTCTTGCCGGTAGCTTCAGTACCATTGTGGCATCCGAAACAGTTGTCGGTAATACCGGCATGGTCAAACCTGGCTGGAGTCCATACCGACGGTTGGTGACAATCCTGACAGTTGTCGCTGGATGGAATGTGATCCGGCGACTTTCCTGTCGCCGCGACACCATTGTGGCAGGATCCACAACTACCAGTCACCGCTGTGTGATCCATGAACGCGACCGGGCTCCAGGCTGCCGTAGTATGACAGTCGGCACACACCGCAGTCGTCGACACATGATCCGGACCCCTTGACGTCGATCGCACCAGGCCCTGCGAGGAATGACAAGTGACACATGCCGGGCTGGTTCCCTCGAACACGCCACCGGCATGACAACGCTCGCAGGTAACCCCGATATGTGCGCCATCGAGTGGAAAGCCGGTACTGAAATGATCAAAGGTCTCTTCGGCACGAACACTCATCGCAATGAAAGACAGCAACACAAGGATTGAAATCGCGATGCCATAACCAGAAAGCTGCGCCGCGTCCGCGTGCTTTACATCCGTGCGTAATCTGCTCATCTCACCGACCTCACTTCGCGGAACGAAGTTGAACTGTGGCAACGGCCGCAGTCCAAACCGAATTCGCCGTCATGAACATCATCGAGCTTGTGGCAATCTCCGCATTGATTGCCGAGCCTGGCCATCGAGGCCAATGACTGCCTGTGACAGTCATCGCAGGCGACAACGGTGTGTGCGCCATCGAGGATAAAATCTGTTTGCGTATTGTGGTCAAACAGCCAGAGGTTCCAGTCGACCGGGTTATGACACAAGCCGCATTCATCGCCGTACCGATCCTGGTGTGGGTCATCGTCAGCGTGACAGGCAATGCATTCTGTTTCTGCCTGCCTGAATTCGTGCGTCTCGTGGCAATCCTTGCATTCCGCCTCAGAGTGCTTGCCGAGCAGCGGGAAAGCTGTCAAACCGTGGTCGAACCGCACGCTATCAGTCCAGGACACATCGCTATGACAGTTCTCACAGCGCTCACCCTGTTCCGACTTGTGCGCGTCGTCGTCACGGTGACAGGCTATGCAGCTGATTTCCAGCGCCACGTCGAAAACCGGCTCGACATGACAATCTACGCACGTGATCGCCAGGTGTGCCCCTTTGATCTGATAGTCCGTGTCCCTGTCGTGATCGAATGCAATTGTTGGCCAGGTTTCGGTTACATGGCAGGTATCGCACTTCTCGCCGAAATGGCCTTCATGGTTGTCTTCTTCGAGGTGACACGAAATACACGCTATTTCCAGCGTATCTGCGAAAGGGTCCTCGCTATGACAATCATCACAGGTAAGCTTCGCATGCCCGCCGTCCAGCGGAAACTCGGTGTCACGGTCATGATTGAAACTCGTGTCGTGCCAGTCCGACGGATTGTGGCAATTTTCGCAGTTCTCGCCGCTTCGTCCGTCGTGGGCATCATCCTTCTCGTGACATCCGAAGCAGGTCGTCGGAGTGAGAGTGAATGTGTCGTCCAGATGGCAATCCAGGCAGGCGACTTCCCGGTGCTTGCCAAGTAGCGGGTAATCGGTCGTGTCGTGGTCGAATTCGACCTCCTTCCAATCCGCCGGCGTATGACAGTCAGCACAGGCTTCACCGAGGTTGCCCTTGTGTGCATCATCGTCACGGTGGCAATCGATGCACAGGCCGGGCGCCTCGCGGTACTTCTTGCCGTCTTCATGGCATGCCGAGCACTCCGCCTCGGCATGCTTACCCTCGAGATGAAAGTCGGTAATACGATGGTCAAATGTCTTTTCGTCAAACACTACTACTGTGGCATCGCGGCCTTTATGCTCCGTGTGGCAATTCTTGCATTGTTTGTCGGCCACATCAGGGAATAATCCGTGGAAGCCTGCTTTCGTCTCGACATCCGTTCCAACATCTTCGTGACACTCAATACATTTGACATTCTGGTTTTCTTTTTCAAACGCTGTATGGCACGACGAGCACTCGCCTTCGACATCAGCGTGGCCCTGAATGACCTGGCCCGGCATGACCAGCTTTTCGATTTCAACAGCCTTAGCCGTTGAAAACGCAATTTGTGTTAACAGAATTGTCACACCTATCAGTACTCCGCAGCGTGCTGCCATGAGAGTTGGCAATTCGGGCTAATACATGTGCACTGCCAGCACATGCACAAGCGCAGCCAGCACCATGACGATGAAAATCGGCAAGTGAAAAACATGCCACAACGAAAAAAGCCGTTCGTAGAACGAAAATTGGGCAACGCGGCCCAGCAACTTTACATAGGAGGACACAAACCGGCTTGATCGTCGCTTAAGCCGTTTATAGTCGCCAGCTATGACCGGCGACTGGGACGCTTTCGATTTAAGCTCCCGCCTTGCAAGTCGATTAAGGGAAAAATGAATTGGGTAGCGTTGCAATGTCCATTTCAGGGACTGTCGCGAGCCGATCGCGCCTGTGATCTGGTCGCCCTGAAAATCATTAGCCAGGCGTTCCAGTTCTGCAACCAGTCGCGGCATCAGGGCCGCAATGCCCTGGCTCTTCTCTATGGCGGTCGCAAGCTCAGTCTTAAGCTCCGTCAGCGATAGTTTCTGGCCATACAGACCGCGGTGGATACGTGCGTAAAAATAACGCCCGATAATGCCGCTGCCGGCTACCAAAAGCATCGAATAAAGCGCAACAGAACTGTTAAACGAGTGCACCTGGAAATTGCAGTGGTACAGCACGAGTAACGGGCCACCGAGGCCAAAAACCATGTGCAGCCGGAACCAGTCTTTGGTCGGTCCGAGTATGCGCAGAACCCGAATCCGTTTTCGCATCGGGTAAATCAGCAGGATCAGCATCATCGATCCGCCGACTATGCCTAACCAATAGCCCACCCCGTCTTCCGGATTTACCAACGTCTGGTCCCGAAGCAACCAGCCCAGCCACAATGCGAGCATGAGTCCAAGGTAGCCGTAATAGGCGGCGCTTTTGGGCTTCGAAATCGTATGCGCGCCCGTCTGCGCCAGCGGCACACTCATTGTCTCTCGAAGCGCTCCTTCATTGGTTGCCATACTATAATTTGTTCCGTTTCAATCCTGTCGGACTATTGTCAGATCGAGATAGGTTGCATTTGCGACGGCTACCGGCCCGCTGATTGCCGCGAATCCGGGATCCGGCTGCATTGCGTTACCTGTAGACGAGATTTTTGCTGTAACGACGACTTCCGCCACACTGGAAATGGTCATCCCGGCTGCCATCGCCAGTGAGTCGTCGAGAATGAATTCGAACGGCAGTTCGGAGACAGGCTTGCGTACCACAGCAAGCGGCATAGGTGAACCATTGACCGCTTTGGCGAACACGAAAACTGTTGCTGTCGGTTTGAAAAGTGCCACTATCCCCGGGTCAATACTGACTTTGCCCGTGATTGCCGCCTTTGCAGCATCGCCCGCCGGTTGCGCAGACGCGGCGGCCGTTTCGACTTTCAGCATTTGCGCAAATACGGGCTCTTCCTTGCCGAGCGCTACTGCTTTGGCGTAGGCCACCCGGGCGTCTTCGATCCTGTCAAGGTGCTGGTATGACTTCGCCAGTAGCAGCCATCCACCGCCATCGTTCGGTTCCTGCTCCAGCCGCTGCTCGAGCCCCTCGAGCAAGCTGCCAACCGAACCGGCCTTTGATTGTGTTCCGGTATTTCCTTCCCTGGTTGACACAGGCCCGCTTTGTGCCATTTTTGCTGCCGGCGTATCGGTGGCCTCGGGCATCCCGAGATAGGCGTACAAGCCCAACGCAAGCGCAGGCAACAGTATGGCGATCACAATTGCCATGCGCGGCAATCGCGCAACAGTCGCAGAAAGCGGCCGCATTACGAACAGCAGCGCTGCGACTGCCATTAGCACAGTTACAAACCAGAAAGTCCCATTCATCACGCCGCCTTCACCCATTTACTCTTCCACGTTTTCAAGTCGCAACGATGAAACATGCCAGAATTGGCTATGCCTGCCGCAATGCAACTCTTCCATGTCGATTCATGCTGCCGTGACTGCATCAAATAACATCACGAATTGCGAAGCCCAAAGGTTCCACTTTTGCAAATTAAACTCACTGGACTGAAGCTCAGCGCCTCGCAATTAAATGCACAACAATATGTCGCCATTTGACGACATAAATTATGTTGCGAATCAACGCGCAACTTTCGATTCCTAATGTTGCTGCCCAAGTCGACATCAGAACCGCGTCTGCCATTCCACCTTGACGTCAGGCGATTCGCCTACGCCCGCCAAGCGCAAGGCCAAAGCTCATGCTCAGTGTTTCCGGTATTTCAGTGCTCCAGCGCCGTGGAATCGCAAAGGTTAATACACTCTTACTCAGATAGAGAAAAATTTCCACATGTCTGCTATCGACAACACTTGTACGCGCTGAGCAAAAACCTTATCTACATATAACTACTTATGCGAGGTACTGTAATACCCTACTTGCCGCCTGCACTGGCGCATCCCAAAAAGCGACGACAATTGCGAATCATTTGCATCCACAGCGACAGTTGATGCGAACAAATACTAACTTGATTCGAATCAGCATATCGGATACCTATGGACCGCTGGATTACGTGAGCAGCGTCACACTTCCGACACGGCGTAAAGATATGCTGGCGCGCGGCCCCGGAGAGCGGAACCAAGACCTTGGACAACGAACTTCTTCTGATTATTTATTTCCTGCCGATCGTCGCGATCATTCTTTGGTATGCGCGAAGCCACGGTCGCAGGGAACGAATGAGCCGCGAAACCCTGCGTGCGGCCGCTGAAGCCGGGCTCGATCAGCCGCCGTCGCTACACCCGGAAATCGATCCGACAATCTGCATAGGTTGCCGATCCTGCGTCGCCGCCTGCCCGGAGCAACCGGCACACCAGGTCCTTGGAATGATCAAGAACAAGGCCAGGCTAATTGGACCGGCCGATTGTATAGGACACGGCGCATGCAAGACGGCATGCCCGGTCGGTGCAATAAAGCTCGTTTTTGGCACTGCGACGCGAGGGATCGACCTGCCTGTGGTCAAGCCGGATTTCGAAACCGACGTGCCGGGACTGTTTATTGCCGGAGAACTCGGTGGAATGGGACTGATACGCAATGCGATCGAACAGGGGCGCCAGGCAATGGACTCGATCGCAAAAAAGGTCTCGTCAAAACATGCTAACGAGTTGGATGTAGTCATTATTGGAGCCGGTCCAGCCGGAATTTCTGCTTCCCTGGGTGCAAAGGAGAAAAAATTAAAAAGCGCGACAATCGAACAGGACTCGCTCGGCGGCACCGTCGCGCATTTTCCGCGCCGCAAGCTCGTCATGACCCAGCCGGCCGATCTGCCAATTGTCGGCAAGGTCCGTTTCACGGACGTAAGCAAGGAAACACTGATCGACTTCTGGAAGCAAGTTGAGAAGAAGACAGGGCTCAAGATTCGCTATGGTGAGCGTGTGGACGCTATCGACCCTTTGCCCGGGGGAGGTTTCTCCGTCAAGACGACAACCAATAGTTACAATACCCGTGCCGTGCTGCTGTCAATAGGTCGCCGCGGAACACCGCGCACGCTGCGTGTACCCGGCGAGGACCTGCCGAAGGTCGTTTACCGGCTCATCGATCCGGAACAATACAGAAACATGCATGTCCTCGTTGTCGGCGGCGGCGACAGCGCAATCGAAGCTGCGACAACGATATCAGATGAACCCGGTACCACCGTAACACTATCTTACCGGTCTGCGGCATTCAGCCGCGGAAAACCGAAAAATCGCGAGCGGGCGGAAACAGCGGCCAGGAATGGTCGCCTGAACATTCTCTTCAATTCAAACGTCAAATGTATTACCGAAGACAGCGTGACACTGACTATCGACGACCGCGAGGTCGAGCTGCCGAATGATGGCGTTATCGTTTCGGCGGGGGGAATCCTTCCGACTGCCTTTCTGCAAAAGGCGGGAATCAAGGTGGTTACGAAATGGGGCACTGAATAGAATAGGAACTCTCCGCTTCCCGGCTTCGGGTGACAGGGTCCACTTCAGGATTCAAACAGGTTTCTTACGCTTTCGAGTAATTCCTTCTTTTCGAACGGCTTCGTCAGGACACCATCGGCGCCCGCCTCCGCCGCCGCCTGCAGGTAAGCGGTCGTGGTAATCGCCTCGGGTTTGTATGTCGACGGCCCGAAATTTCCGCCGCCGGATATGGCAAGGATTTTCACTTCAGGCAGGATTTTCTTGATCTTCTTGATAGCATCGACGCCGTTGATTCCCGGCATGATGATGTCGGTTATCACTACATCAAATTTCCGTGATTCAGCTGCGGCGATGCCCTCTTCCGCGCTGGAAACCGCAGCAACCTCAAAGCCGCTGCGCTCGAGGACCATTTTCACCGAGTCGCGGACGTCTTCTTCATCATCAATCAAAAGTATGCTCGACATTTTCTCTCAATGCTCCAAATTTGCTTTCAGGCGGCAGCGTCCTGTGGCTCATACGCCGGAATGGTAACAACAAACGTCGTACCCCTGCCCGGTTTGCTAGCCACGGAAATCTGTCCTTCCATGTTTGTAACAATACCGTGAACTACGGCAAGCCCCAAGCCAGTCCCATCTCCGACCTTTCGCGTCGTGAAAAAGGGCTCAAATATACGCTCGATCGTCTTGTCATCCATGCCTTCGCCCGAGTCCTGGACCGTCAACTCGACAACCGCACGATCTGGTCCCGGCGAAGCGTCGTGCAACGGGTCTTTGGCGACCACTTTTTTTTGCACTCGCACCGCGATGCTCCCCTTTCCTCCTTGCAAGGCCTGGTAGGCGTTCGTGCACAGGTTGATCACAACCTGGCCCAGCAGCGATGCGTTACCGACAACATTCGGGCAGTCATCGTCGATATCGATCTGCAACTCTACGGTTGGCGAGAACGATGCACGAACCAAGTCCAGTGACTCCCTGACGACCGCCGCTACGTCGACCGGTTGCACCTCCAGAGTACCCATTTGCCTGCTGAACGTCAGCACCTGCTGGACGATTCCGCGCGCACGTGCTGCCGCACGAATGACCCGCTGCAGATCCTGTTTGACCGAACTGTCCTCGGGCAGGTCGTCCATGGCAGATTCGGAGTACAGGAGGATCGGTACCATTATGTTATTGAGTTCGTGAGCGATACCCCCTGCCAACGTGCCTACTGTTTCAAGGCGCTGACGATGTCGAAGCTGATGCTCAAGCTGCTGGCGCTCCAATTCCGTTTTCTCTTTCTGCCGTATTTCTTCCTGCAACTGACGATTGATCCCGATCAAATGGTTGCGCATGAGCTCGAGGTCGCGTGCCAGCGCAACAAATTCGATCAGATCGGTGTTAACGGTCAGGTGTTCGCCAAGATGGCCGGACGCAATACTTCGCGATGATGTCTGCAGCGCCTTTATTGGCCGCACCACCCGCCGGCCGATAAGCGCAACCAACGCAAGCACAACGGTCAGATAAATACCAAGTATCGCCCCACCGCGACGATAGGCTTGATCATTTGCCTCCATAACCGGAGTCTCGTCGAACCCAAGTCGAAGATTCAGTTCATTGGTACCGGAAATCACCGGAACAGACAGGATATACACGGAGTCACCGTGATCTCCGAAGGAAAAATCGTCTTTTTGCACCGAGTCGGAATCGCTGCTGATCAGCGAACTTATCCATTTGCGGCCTGCACCCACGAGCTCGGCATACACGCCGTCCCCGCTCAGCACCACGCTGTCCAGGATATTGACCACGCTTGCATCTGAAGCAGCGGCGACGTCGAAACGCTCGAGACTGTCCGCGATGAAACGGGTGTGAATTCTCACATTGTTCAAGAACGACTCTTCATTGCTGTGTCTTACCAGCGAAACAACCGCGAAATACAGCATTGGCAACACGAACAGATGTATCGCAAGTACTGCGACTGTAATGCGGCCGGCAATAGTCCTGTCTACTCTTTCCATATAACCCGGAGCACTTTCAGGTTGTCGGCTTTTTCGAAATCCTCCTGCCACATGAAGCTTATAAGGTTTGGGTCGCTCCCGAGAGCGTCGGTCAATTCACCGACATTCCTGTAGATGTCAGGCCGTCGCCTGCCTGACTGCAGTGTCAGCGTAAGAAGGCGACGATCGTAACTTCTTGCCGACATCGCCATAACGTCCTGAAGAAATATTTCGAATAACCTGTTCTCGGACTGATTGGTCGCAGCTCGCAGCGACAGGTTTTCTTCCGTCCGAACGGAAAATCCGAGGTATAATTTGCGCACATCGAGCGGATCGACAGTTTCGATTGGACTATCAGACCTTGCCACCAGGACAACCGCGTGATCGGCTGTCGCCGGTGCCGACGTCAGGAATAGCACGCACAATTGCATGCCTGCAAGAATCTGGCACTGTAGTCTCATTGAAAGACGCCGCTCCACTGCAAGCGAACTTCCGTAAAGTCGTCTTGCGCGGTTTCGACGGCGGATACTTCTATGGCGAGCGCCTGGCGTGTCGCGAAATCGAATCGACCGCCAATCTGGGCACGCTGCGAAATGAACTGCGGGAAGAGCGTCAAATACCCCGCAGTCTCGGTGTCTCGTCCGCCTTCCAGACGAAGATAGATACCCACAGATTCATTGAGGTCTTTCAAGACCTGGGCGTAAACGGACAGGAACGAACCGCCGTACTGGGCAAATCCCTGGTCAGGCTGGTTATCGACATAATACGCAGCTGCAATCAACTGCCATGATTTGTTCTGCCAGTCTGCCTGGGCGCCGATCACAAACTGCTCGATGTTGAAAGTGGTGGCGTTGCCTGGAATGGATGTCGTTGACGGCAAGACTACGATATCGGTATAGCCGCCCAGCAATCCAAAATTTGGGCTCCCGACGTAATCCGGATAATAGGAAACTGCAAAACTCGCTCCGAGGCTGCCGTCGGCGGTGTCGGGATCCGCCAGGTCGTAAGGGTGCAATTCCGAGTCCAGGAGGGCCGGTCCGAGTCCAACCCCAACCGCATAGTGAATGCCGTCACCGCCCGCGCGACGAACCCCGGATTCGAGCATTGCGCCGGACAGGTGTGCCGGCAATACGCCGTTTTCGTCCTCCCAATTCTCGATGGCGGGACGCGTGATACTTGGTTGCAGGTAGGCACCGTGATGATACTTCGAATTCCACGCGCTGATCGGTTGGTGAAACCGGCCGAGCCAGGCTGTCGTGTCCTCACTGAGGTCATAGCCCAGCTGCAATCGCTCAAGCTCATTCTCATCGTCGGTCAGGAAGTACTCGCCCAGCACACGCCAAGGTCCATTGCTGTAGGTGTACAACAGATCGGCGGCTGGTGTGAAATTCGATCCACTAAACGTGTCATCGGATACGCGCTGACGATCAACGTATTCGCCGCTAATGAACAAGAGAAAATCGGAGTCGCCGTTTTGCGCGTTCGCGATCGATACGAGGGTGGAAGTCAGAATGGCTATTGAAGAGACAAACAGGTTCAAGCCAGTCCAAACTTGCCGCCGCGATTTCCGGTCCGCGACCGGCACCGCATGCCAAGAACGAAAAACTGCCGGCCAATCCTGGTTGCGGCAATACTTGTCTAGTCTGTTTGTCATTACGATCTCACTGTGCCGCTCAGATCCACAGGCGCTGGTAAACACATTCCTGCTGTAATTGTCCGCCAAGGTGGAGGAATCGGTCACCTCATGTCATCAAGTCTAGTCCTCTACTTGAGAATCGGCGTCATGCGTTGCAACAAAGTTCCCGGGACACGGAAAGGACTCAGTCGTATTGCACAGGAAGCACCTTTCGAACTGTAACTGGCAATGGCGTTCTTATGTTAGTTATTGACGCTGTTTTCAGTGGCAAGTTGTGGCAGGTAAACAAATTTCCAGTCACACAGGCAGCTGGCGTTCTCGAACGCAGCGTCCCAAGGGCCAAAATTTCTTCGCTTCAGCGGCTGCTCGGTTGCCCTGCTCGCCACACCGATGATCGATCCGTCAGGTATGGTTATCAGCTCCCAATCACTTTGTTTCGTGATCGGATCCATGTGGATTTTGCGCAAGTGATGAGCTGTCCTGGATGCGCGATAATCATTGGCGAGCTGTTCCAGTGAATGCGGATACTGGTGCACCCCCTGTGGAGTAGCATTGTAATAGCTCGCGATTGCCATACGAAAGCTGTGTCCTGTGGAAAGGAGTTGCTGTTCGTTCATGCGGCGATTTTGTAACGACCAGGTACTTCCGACCGCTGCGAGTGCCGCTCCTATCAGTGCGATGCTGAGCAGAATTCCAATGTAGGTAAACCCTTGTATTCGGCCTCGGTTCACGGGATCGCCAGTGCCCGTCGGCCACCTAAAGCTCGCTGAACGATTTACCATCGCTGCTCAGGCCCTCGGCGCCACTGTGAACATCGTAAACTCCTGAAATATCTCCTGATTCTCGGCTCACGACGACCCAACTGTCAGCGGACTTTGTAATCGGGTCAACCGGTACTTTGCGAATGTACCGCTCGTCGGCAAGGGCCATCAACGACTCCGGATAATGCCCACGATCCTCATAATACTGGTCGATTGCATCGCGGATCACGGCGAGATCCTGCAGTAGCACTACTTCCCGGGAGTGATCGAGGCTGTGCAGATAGCGCGGCACGGCTATCGCCAGCAGGCTGGCAATAATTACCATGACGACCAGTAACTCGATCAACGTAAAGCCATGCCGCCTGCCACTACCA
>JAHKKM010000072.1 GCA_020027645.1 Pseudomonadota bacterium | reverse complement strand
CACGCCGTTTTTCAAGGGTTACCGGCCGCAGTTTTATTTTCGTACCACGGACGTGACCGGGGCGTGCGAGCTGCCGGAGGGCACCGAGATGGTGATGCCGGGCGACAACGTGCAGATGGTGGTGGACCTGATTGCGCCGATCGCCATGGAAGACGGGCTGCGCTTTGCCATCCGCGAGGGTGGCCGCACCGTGGGTGCCGGCGTGGTAGCAAAGATTCTGCAGTAAACGGGACCCTTCTATTTAAGACGGGACCCTTCATATTAACCAGGGTGGAGCGCGATTGAAGGAACGGACTTCGGGTCGCGAATAACAAATCACTCCGAACTGTGACAGCGCGATGACTACAGTTTTGGACTGTGTGCGAATCGATCGGAGTAAAGTTATTAAGAACTAGGCCAGTAGCTCAATTGGCAGAGCGGCGGTCTCCAAAACCGCAGGTTGGGGGTTCGATTCCCTCCTGGCCTGCCATTTGGCAGGGCGGAAGACACGCAAGAACTGCAGAAGCCTGCATTGCAGGGGACTTTACACAGAGGATTGATTTGCACACGGGACATTTATCAGCGGACTTCGAGCGTGCGGCTCGCTGAACAACGGCTCGGCGCATCCTGAAAATTACGAAATGGCAACGACAACTACAGAAACCAGCGAGTCAGGCGTACTCGATACATTGAAATTGCTGATTGCAGCCGGCGTGCTGGTCGGCGGTCTCTTTGGCTATTACTACTATCTGACCTGGTCGTTGCCGCTGCGCGTATTGCTGGTACTTGGCGGACTGGCTGCCGGCATCGCAATTGCGATGACCAGCACTCAGGGGCACCGACTTTGGGCTTTTATACAGGGCTCAAGAGTCGAGATCCGAAAGGTCGTATGGCCGACGCGGCAGGAAACGACTCAGACTGCGATCGCGGTATTTGTCTTTACGTTGGTGATGGCAGTTTTCTTCTGGGGCCTGGACTCGTTCCTGCTCTGGCTCACAAGAACACTGGTCGGGTCAACCGGCTGATTTTGGTGAATTCAAACAGGGGTAATACGGAAGTGGCGTTACGCTGGTACATCGTCCACGCATATTCGAATTTCGAGCATAAAGTTAAGAGCTCGCTCGAAGAGCGTATTGCTCTGATGGGACTTCAGGAAAAGTTCGGCGAAATTTTGGTGCCGACAGAAGAAGTGGTCGAAATGAAGGACGGGCAGAAACGACGTAGTGAGCGCAAGTTTTTCCCCGGCTATGTGCTGGTCCAGATGGAAATGGACGATGAGACCTGGCACCTGGTAAAGGAAGTGCCGAAAGTTCTCGGCTTTATCGGCGGTTCCAGTGACAAGCCAGCACCGATCACTGAGAAAGAAGCTGATCAGATATTGAACCGCGTCAAGGAAGGTGTGGACAAGCCGCGGCCGAAAGTACTTTTCGAACCGGGCGAGGTTGTACGGGTTATTGACGGTCCGTTCAACGATTTCAGCGGTGTGGTCGAGCAAGTGAATTACGACAAGAGCCGGCTGCAGGTTGCAGTGCAGATTCTCGGTAGATCGACACCGGTTGAACTGGATTTCAGCCAGGTCGAGAAGGGTTAGGGTTTTTATCGGCAATGCACGCGCCGCAAGGCGCGCGTGTTTGCCGCAGATCGTCGCTGGCGTTATCGGCCCTGCTGAAGCAGTCCGATAACTACAGCAATCGCGAAGTGGAGTTGTACTCAAATTGAAGTGTCGACTTTGGCAATTTGCCTAGTCGCGTAACTCGAGGAGCCCAAAAGGCGCTTGCACTCGAAGAGGTAATTAAAATGGCTAAGAAAGTGACTGGCTATATCAAGCTGCAGGTCGCAGCCGGCCAGGCAAATCCCAGTCCGCCAGTTGGTCCTGCACTGGGCCAGCACGGTGTGAATATCATGGAGTTCTGCAAGACCTTCAATGCGCAGACACAAAGCATAGAAGCGGGCCTGCCGATTCCTGTCGTGATCACGGTTTACAGTGATCGAAGTTTCACCTTCATTACGAAGACGCCGCCCGCGGCTGTGTTGTTGCGCAAGGCTGCCGGGGCCCCGAAGGGCTCAGGTACGCCGAACACAGCCAAGGTAGGCAAAGTCAGTCGTTTACAGCTCGAGGAAATTGCCAATTCCAAAATGCCGGATCTGACCGCCGCCAGCCTTGATGCCGCCGTACGTACCATCGCCGGCACCGCCCGCAGCATGGGAATAGATGTTGAGGGAGTGAACTGATGGCCAGGTTAAGCAAACGCGCGAAAATCGCCCGCGAGAAAGTCAACCCGGCGATTTCGTATTCGATCGACGACGCACTGAAGCTCGTCAAGGAACTGGCGACCGCGAAATTTCCCGAGAGCATCGACATCGCGATAAACCTCGGAATTGATCCGCGCAAGTCGGAGCAGGTTGTTCGCGGTTCGACTGTATTGCCTAACGGCACCGGCAAGACGGTGCGCGTCGCAGTATTCGCGCAGGGCGATAACGCCGAGAAAGCCAGGGCGGCCGGTGCCGATATCGTCGGCTTCCAGGATCTGGCCGACGCCGTGAAGGCGGGCGAGATGAATTTCGACGTCGTTATCGCAACTCCGGATGCAATGCGCGTGGTTGGCCAGCTGGGACAGGTACTTGGTCCACGCGGCCTGATGCCGAACCCGAAAGTTGGCACGGTTACCGCGGACGTAACCACTGCCGTGCGCAATGCAAAGGCCGGCCAGGTGCGTTACCGCACGGACAAGGCCGGGATCGTGCATTGCCCGATCGGCAGGGCTGACTTCGCGATTCCGGCGCTGAAGGAAAATTTGAACGCATTGCTGGCTGACCTCAGGAAAGGCAAGCCGGCAGCGTCGAAAGGCGTGTATCTGCAGAAACTGACGATCTCCTCAACCATGGGGCCGGGTGTGTCAGTCGATCAGGCTAGCGTCGAGGCGCAAGCATAGAGGCCTGTGATTTTGAGTTTGTTGCTTCGGCAGCGGTTGGGTCGAAGCGGTAAGAAACCGGTAGAGGAAGCTTGCTTCGTTTGCCGGAAATCGTCGAAGACCGTAGGTGATCGCTGTTCGTGGCGATCTTAATTCAATGCCTACGCAGATGGTGCAGCCTGAGTCAGAGCAATCTGGCGACGGTCACCAATTCGGCATTGGTGGGTGAAGAAGGATTTCACCTTTGTTATTGACCGTAAGCCAGGAGAAATTCATGGCACTGAAACTCGAAGACAAGAAGACTTTTGTCAAAGAGGTAAGCGCGGTCGCGGGCGAATCCCTATCTGCTGTAGCGGCGGAGTATCGGGGTTTGACCGTTGCAGAGATGACGCAGTTACGCAAGGAAGCGCGTAACGCTGGCGTGTACATGCGTGTTGTCAAGAATACGCTCGCCCGCCGCGCCATCCAGGGCACGGATTTCGAGTGTATGAAAGATACGCTCAAGGGCCCGCTTCTGCTCGCGTTTGCAAAAGACGATCCAGGTGCCGCTGCCAGGGTTATCAAAGATTTCGCCAAGGAGCACGATGCTCTGAAGGCGGTCTCGCTTTCGGCGGGTGGGCAATTATTGCCTGCGAGTGATTTGGCAAAATTGGCAGAACTGCCAACGCTGAATCAGGCGCGTGCAATGTTGCTTGGCCTGTTTGTGGCTCCGCTAGCCAGACTGGTACGCACACTTGCTGAACCACCTGCAATGCTCGCACGGACCTTGTCCGCCAAAGCCAAGCAGTGAGCAGCATAAATAATTTTCACTGATTCAGGATTTACCCAGAGGAATACAGAAATGGCAATGTCAAACCAGGAACTGCTCAAAGAATTGAGCGCCAAGCCAATCATGGAAGTCGTCGAGCTCGTCAAGATGCTCGAAAGCGAATGGGGTGTATCTGCGGCTGCTCCGGTAGCAGTTGCTGCTGCTGGCGGGGCTGCTGCTGCAGCACCTGCGGCGGAAGAGAAGACGGAGTTCGATGTCGTTATGACCAGCTTTGGCGCCAACAAGGTCGGTGTCATCAAGGCAGTTCGTACGATCACGGGCCTCGGTCTCAAGGAAGCCAAGGATGCAGTCGAGGGCGCTCCGTCCGTAATCAAGGAAGGCGCATCAAAGGCAGACGCCGCGAACTTCAAGAAGCAGCTTGAAGAAGCAGGCGCAACGGTCGAGCTCAAGTAATCTCTTGATATTCCGATCATTGATGCAGGACTTTGCAGTCCACCAGTCGGACTTGCAGCCGGTCGAATACTTCGACCGGCTGCGCGTTCGCGTTTGTGAATCTATTTCCGGCGTACGTGTGCCGGAGATGACACACGAAAATTTCTAATTGAGCGGCAGTTTGCCGGCCTGGTGGGATTCCGGTCAGCAGACACCGCCTGAATTGAAGGTACTCTCGAATGGCTTATTCATTCACCGAGAAAAAACGCATCCGCAAGGACTTCGGCAAGCGCCAGACGATTCTGGACGTGCCGTACCTGCTGTCAATCCAGCTGGACTCCTATAAGAAGTTCCTGCAGGTCGACGACAACAGCCCGAAGCGCGATGAAATCGGCTTGCATGCCGCTTTCAGAACCGTGTTTCCAATCGTCAGTTATTCCGGAAATGCGGCCCTTGAATACGTGAGCTACCGGCTCGGTGAGCCGGTGTTCGACGTCAAGGAATGCCAGATGCGTGGCCTCACTTATGCGGCACCCATTCGAGTCAAAGTACGGCTGGTCATTTATGACAAGGATGCCAGTGGCACGCCGAAGCCGGTAAAGGATATTCGCGAGCAGGAAGTGTATCTGGGTGAAATGCCCTTGATGACCGATCACGGAACCTTCGTAATCAATGGAACGGAACGAGTAATCGTGTCGCAGCTGCACCGTTCTCCTGGTGTGTTCTTCGATCACGACAAGGGTAAAACGCACTCGTCGGGCAAGTTGCTGTTCTCGGCCCGGATCATTCCTTATCGCGGGTCGTGGCTCGATTTCGAGTTTGACCCGAAGGACAGCCTGTTCGCGCGTATCGACCGTCGCCGCAAACTTCCGGTGACCATCATCCTGCGCGCGCTGGGGCTCTCCAATGAGGAAATGCTCGATATTTTCTTCGAGCACAACGAGTTCTTCCTATCACCGAAAGATATTCGCATGGGCTTGGTGCCCGGACGTCTGCGCGGCGAAACCGCGATGTTCGAGATCAAGCTGGGTCGCAAAGTCATCGTCGAGGAAGGCCGGCGAATTACTGCCAAACATGTGCGCGAGATGGAGCAGTCGAAGATCGATACGCTGGTCGTGCCAGCCGAGTACCTCGAAGGCAAGGTCCTGGCACATGACGTTGTCGACAAGGAAACCGGTGAACTGCTGGCTGCCGCCAACGCCGAACTGAGCGTCGAGCTGATCGAACTGTTGATCAAGAAGGGCATCGACAAGATTCGCACACTGTATGTAAATGACCTCGATCGGGGCCCTTACATTTCCAACACGCTGAACATCGATCCGTCGACCACCCGCCTCGAAGCGCTGGTGGAAATCTATCGAATGATGCGTCCGGGGGAGCCGCCAACCAAGGAAGCAGCAGAGAACCTGTTCCAGAATCTGTTCTTCAATGGCGATCGATACGATTTGTCGGCCGTTGGTCGCATGAAGTTCAACCGTCGGGTCGGTCGCGAGACATCCGAAGGTGCCGGCGTACTTGATAACTCCGACATTCTGGATGTGCTCAAGACGCTGATCGACATTCGCAACGGTTACGGAACGGTTGACGATATCGATCACCTGGGCAATCGACGTGTTCGCAGCGTCGGCGAAATGGCGGAAAACGCTTTCCGCGTCGGGCTGGTTCGTGTGGAGCGCGCTGTCAAAGAGCGGCTGACACAGGCCGAGACCGAGGGCCTCATGCCTCAGGAGATGATCAACGCCAAGCCGGTAGCTGCTGCGGTCAAGGAATTCTTTGGCTCGAGCCAGCTGTCGCAGTTCATGGACCAGAACAATCCGCTGTCGGAAGTCACGCACAAACGTCGCGTCTCCGCGCTCGGGCCCGGTGGCCTGACACGCGAGCGCGCCGGCTTCGAAGTCCGCGACGTGCACCCGACGCACTACGGTCGTGTTTGCCCGATCGAGACGCCGGAAGGTCCGAACATCGGCCTGATCAATTCGCTGGCCGTGTATGCGCGCACCAACGAGTACGGATTCCTTGAAACGCCGTATCGAAAGATCATCGACAGCAAGGCTACCTCGGAGATCCAGTACCTGTCGGCAATCGAAGAGAGCCAGTACGTCATCGCACAGGCGAACGCCGAACTCGACAAGAACGGGCGCCTGACGGAAGACCTGGTATCTGTGCGACACAAGAACGAATTCACGTTGGCAGATCCATCGGTAATTCAGTACATGGACGTATCGCCACGGCAGATCGTTTCTGTCGCCGCCTCGCTGATCCCGTTCCTCGAGCACGATGACGCAAACCGCGCCTTGATGGGTTCCAACATGCAACGCCAGGCCGTTCCGACACTGCGCTCGGAAGCGCCGCTGGTCGGTACCGGCATGGAGCGCGCTGTTGCGGTTGACTCCGGTGTTACGGTCGTCGCAAAGCGCGGCGGTATCGTGGATTCGGTCGACGCCTCACGCATAGTGGTGCGAGTCAACGACGACGAAACCGATGCATCGGAGTCCGGTGTCGATATCTACAACCTGACCAAGTACACGCGTTCGAACCAGAACACCTGCATCAACCAGCGGCCGCTGGTCAAGGCGGGTAACCTGATTTCGCGCGGCGACGTACTCGCGGACGGACCGTCGACCAACATGGGTGAGCTGGCGCTCGGTCAGAACCTGCTGGTCGCGTTCATGCCGTGGAACGGTTACAACTTCGAGGATTCGATCCTGATCTCGGAACGCGTCGTCAAGGAAGACCGTTTCACGACGATCCATATTGAAGAGCTGTCCTGCGTTGCTCGTGATACCAAACTGGGGTCCGAAGACATCACCGCTGATATCCCGAACGTCGGTGACGCGGCCCTGGCCAAGCTCGACGAATCGGGCATCGCGTTCATCGGGGCGGAAGTCAGCGCCGGCGACATCCTGGTCGGCAAAGTAACGCCGAAGGGCGAGACCCAGCTGACGCCGGAGGAAAAGCTGCTGCGTGCGATCTTCGGCGAGAAGGCTTCTGACGTAAAAGATACGTCGTTGCGCGTACCGCCGGGTATGGACGGCACGGTTATCGACGTGCGCGTTTTTACCCGCGACGGCGTCGAGAAAGATGCACGGGCGCTGTCAATCGAGAAGTCGGAGCTGGAGAGCGTTCGCAAGGACCTCGACGATACGCTGCGTATTCTTGAAGAGGACATCTACGAACGTATCGAGCGCATGCTGATGGGCAAGGTTGCCCAGGGTGGGCCGAACAAGCTGAAAGCCGGCGCCAAGATCACCAAGGCGTACCTGGATGAGATCCCGCGCGAGAAGTGGTTCGAAATTCGCTTGAAGAATGACGAAGCGAACGAACAGCTCGAAACCGCTGCTGAAAGGCTCAAGGCACAACGTGCCGATTTCGATCGCCGCTACGACGAGAAGAAAGCCAAGATCACCGCCGGTGACGATCTCGCTCCGGGTGTCCTGAAGATGGTCAAGGTTTACCTGGCCGTCAAGCGGCGGATTCAGCCCGGTGACAAGATGGCGGGACGACACGGGAACAAGGGTGTCATCTCCACCATCGTGCCGGTCGAAGACATGCCATACCTGGCAGACGGCACGCCGATCGATATCGTGCTGAACCCGCTGGGCGTTCCGTCGCGTATGAACGTCGGCCAGGTGCTGGAGACGCACCTCGGCTGGGCGGCCAAGGGCCTCGGCAAAAAGATTGGCGACATGCTGAAGGCGCAGGAATCGACGGCGAAGATCCGGCAGTTCCTCGACACCGTTTACAACAAGACCGGAGGACGCGAAGAGGACATCAAGTCGCTGAGCGATGCAGAGATCCTCGAGCTCGCCGGCAACCTTGTGTACGGTGTGCCAACCGCAACGCCGGTATTCGATGGTGCAACCGAAGACGAAATCAAGTTCCTGTTGAAACTCGCGGACCTTCCGGAGAGCGGGCAGGCACGCCTGTCTGACGGCCGGACCGGCGATACTTTCGATCGAGAGGTCACTGTCGGTTACATGTACATGCTGAAGCTCAACCACCTGGTCGACGACAAGATGCATGCGCGTTCCACCGGCCCCTACAGCCTCGTTACACAGCAACCGCTGGGCGGCAAGGCGCAGTTTGGCGGTCAGCGTTTCGGTGAAATGGAAGTGTGGGCGCTGGAGGCATACGGCGCTGCCTATACGCTGCAGGAAATGCTCACAGTCAAATCGGACGACGTGCAGGGCCGCACCAAGATGTACAAGAACATCGTGGACGGTGAGCACGAAATGGATGCGGGAATGCCCGAGTCGTTCAATGTCCTGGTCAAGGAGATTCGTTCTCTTGGCATCAACATTGAGCTGGAGACAGAGTAATGAAAGATCTTCTGAAGCTGTTCAAGTACCAGAACCCGGTCGACGACTTCGATGCGATTCGCATCGGTCTCGCGAGCCCGGACATGATCCGTTCCTGGTCTTTTGGCGAGGTCAAAAAGCCCGAAACGATCAACTACCGGACCTTCAAGCCGGAACGGGATGGCCTGTTCTGCGCCAAGATCTTCGGCCCGATCAAGGACTATGAGTGCCTGTGCGGCAAGTACAAGCGGCTGAAGCATCGCGGCGTCGTCTGCGAAAAGTGCGGCGTCGAAGTCACCCAGACCAAGGTACGTCGCGAACGCATGGCGCATATCGACCTGGCAAGTCCGGTCGCGCATATCTGGTTCCTGAAGTCGCTGCCGTCACGTATCGGCCTCATGCTCGACATGACCTTGCGGGAAATTGAGCGCGTGCTGTATTTCGAAGCCTTTGTGGTCGTCGAACCCGGCATGACGCCGCTCGAACGCGGTCAGCTCATGACCGATGAGATGTACCTCGAAGCCATCGAACAGTACGGAGACGAGTTCGATGCGCGTATGGGTGCGGAAGCGGTACGTGAGATGCTCTCGACCATCGACCTGCAACGCGAAGTGCTGCAGGTTCGAGAGGAAATCAATGGCACGCGATCCGAAACCAAGATCAAGCGCCTTTCCAAGCGGCTGAAACTGCTGGAATCTTTCATTGAATCCGGCAACCGGCCGGAATGGATGGTCATGACGGTTCTGCCGGTGTTGCCACCGGACCTGCGTCCGCTCGTGCCGCTGGATGGCGGCCGTTTTGCAACCTCGGATCTGAACGACCTGTACCGTCGTGTCATCAATCGCAACAACCGTCTGCGGCGTCTGCTCGAGCTAAACGCGCCGGACATCATCGTGCGTAACGAAAAGCGCATGCTGCAGGAGTCAGTCGATGCGCTGCTGGACAATGGCCGGCGCGGTCGTGCAATTACTGGCACCAACAAGCGGCCGCTGAAGTCGCTGGCTGACATGATCAAGGGTAAGCAGGGCCGCTTCCGGCAGAACCTGCTCGGCAAGCGGGTGGATTACTCCGGCCGTTCGGTCATTGTGGTCGGCCCGACCTTGCGGCTCCATCAGTGCGGTCTGCCGAAGAAGATGGCGCTTGAACTGTTCAAGCCGTTCATTTTCTCGAAGCTGCAAATGCGTGGCGAAGCAACAACGATCAAGGCTGCAAAGCGACTGGTCGAACGCGAAGGCGCGGAAGTCTGGGACATACTGGAAGAAGTCATTCGCGAACATCCCGTGATGCTGAACCGTGCGCCGACACTGCATCGCCTCGGCATCCAGGCATTTGAGCCGGTCCTGGTCGAGGGCAAGGCAATCCAGCTTCATCCGCTGGTGTGCACGGCGTTCAATGCCGACTTCGACGGCGACCAGATGGCCGTGCATGTGCCGCTGTCCATCGAGGCGCAACTCGAGACTCGCGCACTGATGATGGCATCGAACAACATCCTGTCACCGGCCAATGGCGAGCCGATCATCGTTCCGTCGCAGGACGTGGTGCTTGGCCTGTATTACATGACGCGCAAAAAGGTCAACGGCAAGGGCGAAGGCATGATCTTCGCGGACGTCGACGAAGCAAGGCGTGCCTATGAGGGCGGCCATGTTGAACTTCAGGCGCAGGTTCGCGTTCGCGTGCCCATGCGCGATCCGGACAGCAGTGATGATAAGGCAAAGATTGTCCGGCTGGTGGATACAACCGTCGGTCGCGCTTTGCTGTCGACGCTGCTGCCATCGGGCCTGAGTTTCGACCTTATCAATCGCGACATGAGCAAGAAAGCCATCTCCAGTGTAATCAATGCCTGTTATCGAAACCTCGGTCTGAAGACGACCGTGGTATTCGCCGACCGCCTTATGTACACGGGCTTCCGTTTCGCCACGATCTCCGGCATTTCGATCGGCGTAAACGACATGGTCGTTCCCGAGAGCAAGGAAGCAATACTTGCTGTAGCTGAATCGGAAGTTAAGGAGATTCAGGATCAGTTTGCATCCGGTCTCGTTACCGACGGCGAGCGCTACAACAAGGTGGTCGATATCTGGTCGCGAACGAATGACCAGGTGGCCAAGGCCATGATGGACAAGCTCGGGACCGAGATGGTGAAGGACTCGACTGGCAAGGAAGTCGCGCAGGAATCGTTCAACTCGATCTACATGATGGCCGACTCCGGTGCCAGAGGTTCTGCTGCACAGATTCGGCAGCTCGCCGGCATGCGAGGACTGATGGCCAAGCCGGACGGCTCCATCATCGAGACGCCGATTACCGCCAACTTCCGCGAAGGCCTGGATGTTCTGCAGTACTTCATCTCGACGCACGGCGCCCGCAAGGGTCTGGCGGACACCGCGTTGAAGACTGCGAACTCCGGTTACCTGACGCGCAGGCTCGTTGACGTCGCCCAGGACCTGGTCGTGACTGAGACGGATTGCGAAACCCGCAACGGTATTTCGATGTCGCCCCTGGTTGAAGGCGGCGATGTCGTCGAGCCATTGCGCGAGCGCGTGCTGGGCCGGGTTCTGGCCGAGCCGGTGCTGATTCCTGGCACCGACAAGGTGGCGTTCGATGCCGGTGCAATGCTGGATGAAGCCAGTGTTGCGCGGCTCGAGGAGCTGTCGATCGATCACGTGCTGGTGCGTTCGCC
>JAHKKM010000071.1 GCA_020027645.1 Pseudomonadota bacterium | reverse complement strand
GCGCACCCATATCCTCGAGAGGCTTGATAACGCGGCCCATCGGCCGCTGCGACAGCGATTCGTCTCCAATAAGGCTGCTGCTGAAGGACTGGCCGCACAACAGCCCGGCAAAAAGGCGCATCGCCGTGCCGGAGTTGCCCATGTCGAGCGATCCGCTGGGTCGTTGCAAGCCAAGTGATCCAACCCCATGCACTGTCAGCGTGGTCTCGTCAACGGTATCGACCCTGACAGCCATTGCGCGCAATGCCCGGTGAGAAATGGATTTGTCGCCTGGTACAACGATGTCGCCACCGACCAGGGCCGAGGGTTGTACCCTAAGGTGCATGATTTTGCATGCAGCCTGTTCGCTACCGCACAGCCTTCGGGTAGGCGCCAATCACTCTGAACAGCGAGCTGTTCTTCTCAAGTTCGGCAAGCGCCGCAGCCAGCGCGGCATCGCCGGCATGTCCTTCAAGGTCGATGAAGAACACGTAATCCCAGTTTTTCTTCCGCGAAGGTCGCGACTCAATTCGTGTCATATTGACTCCGTGCGCCGAAAACGGCTGCAGCAGTGTGTGCAGCACACCGGCACCGCCCGTTCCTGCGGTCGAAACCAGTATCGTGGTCTTGTCGTCGCCGCTTGCGGTCAACAGTTCGCGTCCGATGACCAGGAAACGGGTCGTGTTGTCCGCCCGGTCCTCAATATTATTAACCAGTATCTTCAAATCGTAGACTTCCGCTGCAGCTACACCACCGATCGCAGCCGTCCCCTTTTCGTCACGCGCGCGCCGCGCCCCGGCAGCATTGCTGCTGACGCCGATCAATTCCGCCTGTGGCAGGTATTCACGCAGCCAACCGCGACACTGCGCAAGTGACTGCTGATGAGCGCAAATGCGTTCGACCTGCTCGAGTGACAGCATCGAACCGAGCAAATGTTGCTCAATTCGCAGTTCGATTTCACCGCCGATTTTAAGTGGCGAGGTAAGGAACATATCAAGCGTGTGATTGACCGTACCTTCGGTGGAGTTTTCGATCGGCACTACGCCGAAATCCGCTGCGCCACACTCCACCTCCTGAAACACCTCGTCAATCGACGAGAATGGCAGTCCGCGAACGGAATGGCCGAAATGCTTGTAAACGGCCGACTGCGTAAAGGTGCCTTCCGGGCCCAGATAGGCAATCTTCAGCGGTTCCTGCTGCGCCAGGCACGCGGACATGATTTCCCGGAACAGGCGCAGCATTTCTTCGTCGCGAAGCGGACCCTTGTTTCGCGCTATAACACCCCGCAAGACCTCGGCCTCTCGTTCCGGGCGATAATAATCAACCGCAGAAGCAAGATCGCCCTTACTGATGCCGACCTGCTGCGCATACCGGGCACGCTCGCTGATCAGCTCCTGTATTCGCTGGTCTACTTCATCGATTCGATTGCGAATTGCGGCAAGATCCGAAACTGCGACTTTTACTTTGGGTGCCCTGGCCATGATTAACTCCCGAGAGAATGGTCAGGATAAAGGCTTGCCCAGGTTTCTCAAAGTCAGTACGCCTTTTATCTGTCGCAAAGACTCGAGGGTTTCATCAGAAACAGGTCCTGCGAGATCGACCAGGGTATAGGCAAGTTCTCCTTTCGACTTGTTCAGGAGATCCTCGATGTTCAGTCCTGCGTGACCCAGCCGGCTGGAGATCTGACCCACCATGTTCGGGACATTGGCATTCGCGATAGTGATCCGGTACGCATCCCCTCTTGGCATGATGGCCTCGGGAAAGTTGACCGAGGATCGGATATTGCCGTTCTCCAGAAATTCGCGAATATTCTCCGCAACCATGATGGCGCAGTTCTCCTCTGCCTCAGTCGTGGATGCGCCGAGGTGCGGCAATGCAATGACCTTTGGATGAGCAATCAGCTCCGGCGTTGGAAAATCGCAGATGTATGCATGCAATTTGCCGCGATCGAGGGCCTCGATTGCGGCTGCATCGTCGACGACCCCACCGCGCGCAAAGTTGATCAGTACACCGTTATCCGGCATCAGGGCCAGCCGGTCCCCGCTCACGAGATGGCGGGTTGCGTCGACCAAGGGAACGTGGACCGTTACCGCATCGGATCTTTTGAACAGATGATCCAGTGTTTCGACCTGTTGCACGCCGGGTGACAATTGCCATGCGCTGCGCACCGTTATCTTCGGATCGAACCCCACAACCTTCATGCCCATCGAAAGCGCGACATTCGCAACCTGGACACCGATCGCGCCAAGGCCAATGACGCCGAGCGTGCGGCCTGGCAATTCGAATCCAACGAACCGCTTCTTGCCGGCCTCCACAGCCTTCTCCAGTGCTTCACCGTCGCCGCTGAGGCCACGGACATACTCGCGCGCATCGCAAATATTCCTGGCAGCGATCAGCAGGCCCGCGACAGCCAGCTCCTTCACTGCGTTCGCGTTTGCCCCGGGCGCATTGAATACCGGGATACCGCGCTTGCTCATGGCTACAACCGGAATATTGTTCACGCCGGCGCCCGCCCGGCCGACGGCAGCCACCGACTGCGGAATCTCCATGTCATGAATGTTGGCCGAGCGCAGCATGATCGCATCCGGGTTCGGCAGTTCCGACGCAACTTCATAAAGTTCTCGCGGGAAACGCCGCAAGCCGGCAACTGCGATGTTGTTCAGGGTCAGGACTTTGTACATTGCTTTAAACCTGTAGCATTCAACCGTTGCGCCGCTCGAACTCGCGCATGTATTGAATCAGCGCATCGACTGCATCTTCAGTTGTCGCATTATAAATGGATGCCCGCATGCCGCCGACGGACCGGTGGCCTTTGAGATTGGTCAACCCGGCCTGCTCGGCTCCGGCCAGAAACTTGCTGTCGAGAGCCGGATCTGCAAGCACAAAAGGCACGTTCATCCGGGAGCGGCAGTCGTGCTGCACCGGATTGCTGTAAAACTTTGAAGCATCGATGGCCGTATACAATTTGCTTGCCTTTTTTTGATTCCGTTGCCCTGCAGCTTCGAGGCCACCTTGCGCCTTCAGGTACTCGAAAACCAGACCAGCCACGTACCATGCGAATGTCGGCGGCGTGTTGGTCATGGATTCGGATTCTGCGTAGATCTTATAGGTGAGCAGCGAAGGAATATCGGATCGCGCCGGTTCGAGAAGCGCCTTTCTGATGATCACGAGCGTGATACCTGCCGGTCCGATGTTTTTCTGCGCACCCGCATAAATAATGCCGAATCGGCTGACATCGACAGGCCGGGAGAGAATTGTGCTGGACATGTCGGCAACGAGCGGCACGTCATCCGTTTGTGGAATGTAGTGAAACTCGACGCCGTCGATGGTTTCATTCGGTGTGTAATGAACGTATGCCGCATTGCGACTGAGTTGCCAGTCGGATTGCGGCGGAATATACGTGAACTTTCGATCGGCGCTGTCGGCAACGATTTTGACCTCACAGTAGCGACGCGCCTCCGCTATCGCCTTTTTCGACCAGCTGCCAGTCTGAAGATAGTCAACGGTCCGTCCTGCGGTAGCAAGATTCAACGGCACCATCGAGAAATGCATCGTCGCGCCGCCTTGTATGAACAACACGCTGTAATCATCGGGAATTGCCAGCAGATCGCGCACGTCCTGTTCGGCTTTCTCCGCTGTTTCGATGAAGGCCTTGCCTCGATGACTGACTTCCATGACCGTCATCCCGGTCCGGTTCCAGTCGGGGATATCGGCGCGAATTCGCTCAAGTACCGGAAGGGGTAAAGCAGCCGGGCCAGCGCTAAAATTGTAGACGCGAGACATATCGCAGAAATCCTGGCTTGGGGAGGGGTGTTTTAGGCTAACGGAACTGGTGGTGCAATGATGGAAACGAGACACGCGTGCTCTGCTATTCCACATCATCCTCGATGAATTCGATTCGAGCGAGGCCTACCAGACGTTGTTCTTCCTCGACCCGGATCAGGCGCACGCCCTGGGTATTGCGGCCGATGACCGAGATATCGCTGACCGGCGTCCGAACCAGCGTGCCGTTGGAGCTGATCAGCATGATTTCATCTTCTTCCCCGACCTGCAGCGCGCCGACCGTACGGCCATTTCGCGCGGATGTCTGGATGGCAATTACGCCCTGACCCCCACGTCCCTGTACTGGAAATTCGTCGATCGCGGTGCGTTTTCCGTAACCATTCTCGGTTGCCGACAGCAGCAAGCCATCGCCGATGATTGTCAGGGCAATCACTTCATGTCCGGGCGCCAGCTTGATGCCACGCACACCCGCTGCACCGCGTCCCATCGGGCGCACATCCTTCTCGCTGAAGCGTATTGCCTTGCCGCTGCTAGCAACCAGGATGATCTCGCGATTACCGTCTGTTATTGCAACGTCGACCAGCTTGTCGTCGTTCCGCAGGTCAACGGCTATGATGCCGCTGGCCCTTGGGCGCGAGAACAGGCTGAGTGGCGTTTTCTTGACCGTGCCACCGCTGGTCGCCATGAAGATGAAGCTGTCCTTGTCGAACTCGCGTATGGGTAGCACGGCATTGATTCGCTCGCCATCCTCCAGCGGCAACAGATTGACGATGGGCTTGCCACGCGAACCGCGACTGGCCTGTGGCACCTGGTACACCTTGAGCCAATACATCTTGCCACGGCTGGAAAAACACAGAATCGTGTCGTGAGTGCTTGCCACAAAAAGCTTGTCGATGAAATCCTCGTCCTTGACCTTGGCCGCGGAACGGCCGCGTCCACCGCGCCGCTGCGCCTGGTAGTCGTCGACCGGTTGCGCCTTTGCATAGCCGCCATGAGAAAGCGTCACGACCACCTCCTCATCGGAAATGAGGTCTTCTATCTGCAGATCGCTGTGATCCTGTACGATCTCGGTTCGTCGCGCGTCACCGTAGTTGTCGCGAATCTCGGCGAGTTCCTGACGAATGACGCCAAGCAATTTATCCGGGTCTGCGAGGATATCGGAAAGTTCTTTAATATTTACCAATATCTCTTTGTATTCATTAAGTATTTTCTCTTGCTCAAGACCGGTCAATCGATGCAGTCTGAGATCCAGTATTGCTTGCGCCTGCGTCTCCGACAGACGGTACTTCCCATCGATGAGCCCGTACCCTTCCGCGAGGGAATCCGGTCGTGTGTCCGTGGTGCCGGCCTTCTCCAGCATCGCGGTTACCGAACCGGGCGACCATTTTCGGCTGACCAGATGCTGCTTCGCGTCAGCCGGCGTCGGCGACGCCTTGATCAGTGCTATCACTTCGTCGATGTTTGCCAGCGCCACCGCCTGGCCCTCGAGAATATGTGCCCGATCCCTGGCCTTTCGCAGGTCGAAGATGGTCCGGCGTGTGACTACTTCGCGCCGGTGGGCAAGGAATGCCTCCAGCATCTGCTTCAGGTTAAGCAGTTTTGGCTGGCCTTCGTGCAAGGCCACCATGTTGATGCCGAACACGCTCTGCAGCGGTGTCTGCTTGTACAGGTTGTTCAGGACGACGTCGCTGAGCTCACCACGACGAAGTTCGATCACAATGCGCATGCCGTCCTTGTCGGATTCGTCACGCAACTCGCTGATCCCGTCGATGCGCTTGTCACGCACTAGCTCGGCAATTTTCTCGATAAGCCGCGCCTTATTTACCTGGTAAGGCAGCTCAGTGACGATGATCGCTTCCTTGCCACGCTTGTCGATGACCTCCAGGGAGGTCCGTGCACGTATGTAAACGCGCCCGCGACCGGTCTTGTAGGCAGAGTAGATGCCTTGCGCGCCGTTGATGATTCCGGCAGTCGGAAAGTCCGGGCCGGGCACATGTTCCATCAGCTGCTGCACGTCGATGGACGGATTGTCGACCAACGCAAGGCAGGCACTCACAATTTCGTTCAGGTTATGCGGAGGTATGTTGGTCGCCATTCCCACAGCAATGCCGGACGAGCCATTGATAAGCAGATTTGGCACGCGCGTCGGCATAACCGACGGCTCACTCTCGGATCCATCGTAATTCTCGACGAAATCCACCGTCTCCTTATCGATGTCGGCAAGGATTTCGTGGGCGATTTTTGACATGCGGACTTCTGTGTACCGCATGGCAGCCGGGGCATCGCCGTCGACCGATCCGAAGTTGCCCTGACCGTCCACCAGCAGGTAGCGCAAGGAAAACGGCTGCGCCATGCGGACGATCGTGTCGTAGACTGCGGAATCGCCGTGAGGGTGGTATTTACCGATGACATCACCGACCACACGCGCGGATTTCTTATATGGCTTGTTGTAGTCGTTACCGAGCTCCCGCATGGCGTGCAGTACGCGTCGGTGTACCGGCTTCAGGCCATCGCGGACGTCCGGCAATGCGCGGCCGACGATGACACTCATCGCATAATCCAGGTAGGACTGCTGCATCTCCGCTTCGAGGCTTACAGACAGGATTTCCTGCGCAACATCAGACATACAATTTCACACTGTCAGAGCGGTCCCGAAATTCTCGGAATCGCGGCTAATAAAATCCGCTTGGAAATCGAGGTTCTCTAGTGATTTCTTTGGGCTGAATTCGAGCAAAAACTGCCACCGAATCAGGCTGAGAATGATACCACAGCAAGCCTTGCAGAATCAGGTCCGGGCCAGCATTTTCCATGCTCGGGCATCGATTTATCTGTCGGACGGATCGAGGTTATACTGGCATGGTCCAAGCCCCGATTGACTGGCTTCCAATACCCTCAGCCAATTTCACGTATGCAACAGTGCGACACCCTCATTTTGCCCGGCTGGTGCATACCGGTTGAGCCTGACAGTCAGGTACTGACCGATCATGCGGTCGCCATTGACGACGGCCGCATCGTCGATGTCCTGCCCGCCCGGACCGCCAGACAGACCTACAAGCCTGGAAGCGTGATCGACCGCCCTGGTCATGTGCTGATTCCCGGTTTGATCAATGCGCACACGCACGCGGCGATGACCCTGTTTCGCGGTTTCGCCGATGACTTGCCGCTCGAACGATGGCTGCGAGAGCGTATCTGGCCGGTCGAAAAGCGTTGGGTGAGTGCTGAAATGGTTCGCGATGGTACGCGACACGCAATCGCAGAAATGCTGCTTGGTGGCACAACCTGTTTCAGTGATCAATACTTCTTTCCGGAGATCGTGGCAGAAACGGCTGCCGCGATGCATGTGCGCGCCATGGTCGGAACTCCGGTCATTAATTTTCCGACTCCCTGGGCCAACAGCGCATCCGACTGCCTTGCACGCGGTACGGACCTTGTACATGACCGCTATGCGGAGCACGCGCTGATTTCGAGCTGTTTCGCGCCGCATTCAGTCGATACCGTATCGGATGCTGGATTCGCCGAGCTGCGTATCATGGCGGACCAGCTCGATGTACGGGTGCAAATTCACTTGCACGAATCGCAGGCCGAAATTGCAGCATCTCTGAAATCCACCGGATTGCGCCCTCTTGAGAGGCTTTCGGCGCTTGGGCTCGTCAATTCATCGCTTCTGGTCGTGCACGGCGTACATCTGGACGCCGCCGAGATCTCACAATTGTCCGCCGCACGCGTCTCGATTGCACACTGCCCGAGATCGAATCTCAAACTGGCAAGCGGCATTGCACCCATCGCCCGCTATGTCACCGGCGGTATCAATATCTCTCTCGGCACCGATGGTGCTGCGAGCAACAATGCACTGGATCTTTTTGATGAAATGAAAACAGCCGCACTGCTGGCCAAAGCGATTGCGCAAGACGCAACTGTTGTACCGGCGGCACTTGCATTGCGTATGGCCACAATGGGAGGCGCCACGGCTCTCGGCCTGGCGGATAACGTGGGCTCGATCGAAAAAGGGAAATGGGCCGACCTCACCTGTGTCGATTTGCAACATTTTCGCAGCCTGCCGCTTTACGATCCGTTGTCGCAGCTTGTTTATGCTGCTGGCTCACAGCAGGTATGCGATGTCTGGGTGGCCGGCAGGCACCTCGTAGAGAATGCCGAGCTGACTCAGGTCGACCGTAACGAAGTGCTGGCCCGAACCAGCGAATGGCAGCGGCGCATTGCGTCACGGACCGCGGAGAAACGAAATGAACAGCAACGTTGACCCGGCAGAAATTGCCAAGTTCGACAGCCTTGCCGCGCGCTGGTGGGATCCTTCCGGCGAGTTTCGCCCTTTGCACGAAATCAATCCGCTGCGGCTGGATTACATTCGGCAGCGGGTCCAACTTCGTGGCTCCAGGGTACTTGATGTTGGCTGCGGCGGTGGGATCCTCGCAGAATCGCTTGCAGACCAGGGTGCAGTGGTAACAGGAATCGATATGGCGGAGGGGCCTCTGGCCGTTGCCAGGCTTCACCAGGCCGAGTCCGGCACGAAAGTAACTTACCTGCGCGGCACGGCCGAGACGCATGCTGCAGAACACCCGTCGGCTTACGACGTCGTAACCTGCCTGGAAATGCTGGAGCACGTGCCCAAGCCAACCGATGTCATAGCTGCATGCGCTGCGCTGGTGCGTCCGGGCGGCGATGTGTTTTTCTCGACCATCAACCGCAACCCAAAGGCATTCCTGTTTGCGATTGTCGGTGCAGAATACGTGCTGCGCCTGCTGCCTGCCGGTACACATGAATATGAGAAATTCATCAAGCCGTCGGAGCTCGACGCATGGTCGCGCCAGTCAGGACTGGACCTTCACGGCAGCATCGGCATGCATTACAACCCGCTGACTCGCGAGTACTCGCTGGGTCCGAACCTCGATGTCAATTACCTGATGCACTTCCAGCGCCGCGACACGCAATGAGGGGACGCAGATCATTGCCGGGTAAAACTCAAGGCGTGCTTTTCGACCTGGATGGCACGCTCGTCGACACGGCGCCGGATATGGTTGCGGTCCTGGCTGACCTGCAGGAGGCCCATGGCCTGAAACGGCTTGCCTACGAGGCCGGACGTGCACACGTATCCAACGGTGCGGTCGGCCTGCTGCGCCTGGCTTTTCCGGACGTTCCGGCCGACGCGCTGGTACCCTTACACGCTGAATACCTGGATCGCTACGCGCAAGCGCTTTGCGTGCGATCGGCATTGTTTCCCGGCCTGGAGCACCTGCTGGACGAACTCGAAAGTGCCCGTTGCCCATGGGGGGTCGTTACCAACAAGCCCGAGCGGCTGACCGTTCCACTTATGGCTGCGCTGCAGCTCGCGGAGCGGGCCGCATGTATCGTCAGCGGCGATACCTTGCCACAGCGCAAGCCACACCCGGCGCCGCTGATTCTGGCGGCCCAGAGGCTCGGTGTGGCGCCGGAAGCGTCTGTCTACATCGGCGATGCCGCCCGGGATATCGAGGCCGGTCGCGCCGCCGGTATGGCAACCATTGCCGCTGCCTACGGGTACATCGTTCCCGGTGACGAGCCGGCCACCTGGGGTGCCGATTCGATAGTGGAAGACGTCGGCGAACTCACGCATCTGGTGCTGAAAGCGGTTAATCTGGGCGCATGATGGAGTATTTCCTGAACAATCCTGCAGTTCTGCAAATTGCCCTGTCAGCAATGGCGGCCGGCGCATTGCTGGGCGGCCTGGTCTGCTGGCTTATTCTGCGCAGCCGGCATAAGCGAACGGAACAGGAGATCGCGATACTTCAGTTGCGGATCAAGACGCAGGATACCTTGCAACTCGAACGCGACAGCGCATTCGAGGTGGCCAGCGGCCGCCTTGCCCGGGCCTTTTCCGATCTATCCAACCAGTCACTGAAGGCGAACAGCGAAAATTTTCTCCGGCTTGCGGAACAGAACCTTGGAGCCCATCAGGAAAAGGCCAAACGCGAACTGAGCGAGCGTGAGCAAGCGGTCGAAAATCTTGTAAAGCCAATCCGTGAAGCCCTGCAACAATCACAGCGACAAATCAGCGAACTCGAAAAGGCTCGCAGCGAGGCATATGGGAGCATTCGTTCCCAATTGGAAACGATGCAGCTCGGGCAACAGTCTCTTGCACAGGAAACGCAAAACCTGGTCAACGCACTCAGGCGACCGCAGGTCCGCGGACGTTGGGGCGAAATAACATTGCGCAGACTCGTCGAACTGGCCGGTATGGTCGAGCATTGCGATTTTCAAGAGCAGGTTCACACAAACGTAGATGAAAAAATCATCCGCCCGGACATGATCGTGCGCATGCCGGACAACAGGGAACTTGTCGTCGACGTCAAGACGCCACTCGAGGCGTACCTCGAGGCAGTGGAAGCCAAGGACGATGCGCAAAGGCAACTCGGTCTCAAGCGGCATGCACGTAATGTTCGAGAACACGTGCGAAACCTGGCGAGCAAGACTTATTGGGAGCAGTTTTCGCAAAGCCCCGAATTCGTGATTCTCTTTATTCCGGGCGACCAGTTCCTCAGTGCTGCACTCAATGAAGATCCGGACCTGATCGAATATGCGCTGTCACGCCAGATCATTCTGGCAACGCCAACCAGTTTTGTCGCACTCCTGAAGGCCGTCGCATACGGATGGCGACAGCTGGCCCTTGCCGACAATGCGGAAGAAATCCGCGGACTCGCTGAGGACCTTTATGGCCGCCTCGGGGCTTTCGTGGGCCACCTGAACCGGGTAGGCAAGCAATTGGCGAGCAGTGTTGAAAGTTACAACCGTGCCGTCGGTTCGTTGGAGCGCAAGGTGCTGCCTGGCGCACGCAAATTTGTCGAGCTCGGCATCCGGCCGAAAAAACCGCTGGAATCGGTTGAGGCGCTAGAATCGCTGCCACGCGAGATGAACGACGAGTCCGCGGACATCGACGAGCAGGTCACGTCCAACCCGTCCGAGGGCACGGACAAGACCCTGCAATAGTTGCCAGTGCAGGCAACTCCGGTCACGAAGGACAAACTGTATTGAGCTTGGACCCGAAATCCTACGAGTACCGGCATGGCTTGCTGAATGGGCGCGCGATTCTGATTACCGGCGCCAGCGACGGAATCGGCAAGGCATTGGCAATTCAATCCGCGCGACTCGGTGCACAAGTCATTCTGCACGGCCGAAACGTCAAGAAGCTTGAAGCCACATACGATCAGATCGAGTCCATCGACGGAGCACCCCGCCCATCAATAGTCACGATGGATCTCGCTACGGCCGACAGCGAAGCCTATGCGTCCCTCGCCGCAAGCATCGGCAAGGAGATCGGACACCTGGACGGCCTGGTGCATAACGCCGGCATCCTTGGAAAAAGAACCTCGATCGAACAGTACGATGCGGCCGATTGGCAACGCGTTATTCACGTAAACCTTACTGCGGCCTTCGCCATGACGCAGGGGCTGTTGCCGGTTTTGCGCCAGTCTGAAGACCCGTCGCTCATCTTCACCAGCAGCGGTGTCGGGCGGGTCGGCCGTGCATTTTGGGGAGCCTATTCCGTATCGAAATTCG
>JAHKKM010000251.1 GCA_020027645.1 Pseudomonadota bacterium | reverse complement strand
TCGCCAGCATCCGCGACGGGGATCGCTGCGAACAGCGCATCCGTGGTCTTGCCTATATCGGCGGGAACGGAAATCGCGGTCGTTCGTGTCGGTACTGTTGGCAAATCGGTTTCCTGAGACTTTTCACAGCCGCAAACGGCTGTGATCAAGGCTAGCGATGAAACAACGGCCATTGCGCGCATGCATCTGCTCCTAATTCCGGGAACAGCTTACTTTTCCTGGAACTTCAAAGATTGGTAAACTGTCCCCTGAATTTCGCCGTGTATGAATTCGCCTTCCATCATCACAGCGAGCGGTTTGATTGTGTGAATCTTTGAACGGTCCATGTCGAAGAGGTTCTCGTCGAGCACAACCAGATCGGCGAGCTTGCCGATTTCTATCGAGCCTATCTGGTCTTCCATCCTGAGCGGATAGGCACCGTTGATTGTGTAGCCCTTCAGCATGAGCTCCAGATCGAGCTTTTCGGATGCAGGCGCTAGAAAAGCTGAGGCATCTCTACCTCGTACTCCCCACTCGCCGGGGAACTGCCGGTTGTGGCCTACCTGCATGCCGAGAAACGGGCTCAGCACGTCCGGAGTCCAGTCATCACTGGAGAACGTGACATTCGCGCCGGAGTCGAATAAAGGCTTCGCAATGTAATTGCGGGCGGATCTCTCCTCGCCCAGCGATGCGCTTGATGGATCTTCGGCGCTGACGCCGTGCCACCATGCAGTGAAATTGGCCGTCACACCCAACTTTGTAAATCGTGGCCAGTCTGCAGGATCGACAATCTCCAGATGTGCGATCGTCACCCTGGGATAAAAGTCACCTTCAACCAGCGCTCTTGCGGCTTCCACCGCATCCAGGACCGTTCGGGCTGCCAGGTCACCGATCGCGTGGACGTGCAGATCGAATTTCTCCTTGTTCAATTCGAGGAGGAAATCCCTTAGCTCGTCAGTCGTCAGCATGGTATTGCCAACGTAGCTTGGGTCGTCGGCATAGGGCTCGAGAATCCCACCCGAGCGATTCGAATTGACTCCGTCCATGAACAACTTGATTGTCCGGAAACGGAGTCTTTCGCCACCGTAAGTACTTCTGAGTCGCCTCATTTCCTGAACAGCGAGATGGCGGCGTTCCGGCGTGTAGATCATGTAGGTGCCTTCGTAGCGCAGCGGCAATTTGCCGCTTTTCTCGAGTTCAGAGAGCAAGCCGTAGACTTCATCCTCGTAATCGAGATTGCCGCCGTCATAAACGGTGGTCACGCCGTGCTCGCTCAGAATATTGAGAAACTCGATGACGCGCTCCCGATGCAGGGCGGGATCGATAGTGAAAACCTCGGCAAAATGCTGCCAGCCAGCACCTTCTTTTACCCAGCCGGTGAGGTCACCGTTCTGGTCGCGTACGTAGGTGGCGATTCCGGCCCGCGGGTCCGGAGTATTCTTATCAACGCCCAGGGCTTCAAGGGCTTTTGAATTCAACCAGTAGCTATGCCACGACGAACTGGTGATCCATACCGGTCGATCCGGCACGATCTCGTCCAAGTCACGCTTGTGTGGCCCTTCACGGCCGTGAACATACTGGTATTCTGACCAGCAACACATCCGGATCCATTTCTCGTCCGCAGCGCTGTCCGCATAGGCTTTTACGGCCGCCAGCAAATCCTCGTGACCCGATTCGGGCAGCGAGGGCCCGTAGCGCTCGATACCCATCATGCCGGGATGCGTGTGACCGTCGATCAGGCCGGGAAGCACGAGCCGGCCGCCGAGATCGATGCGTTCGGTTGCTGGACCAACATGCGGTTCGGCGCCTTGATCATCACCTACATAAACAAACCGTTTGCCTTTGATTGCAACGGCTTGCGCCCATGGGTGCCGGGCATCTTCAGTGTAAATTCGACCGCCGGTCAGCACCAGATCGGCACCTTCTGCAGGCGAATGATTATTGGCTCTATCGCAGGATGAAATCAGCAGCACTGCTGCCAGGACTGTGATTCTTGTTGTTTTAGGCACAGTAGATCTCCTGCCTTTCGCAACCTGAGCGTAGCACGCAATCGACGATTAGGTCGGAATCCGGGGACAGTTCACTTATCCTGAATATCCGAGCTGATTAAACTGTCCCCGGAATTGGCGAATATTGCAGACACCGTGCGCAATAGGTATTTTTGACGGTACCTGCAGCAGAATGGCCGGCGTAAGCTCACATGGGTCTTGGTTATCCGGGCTTTAGGGTGTCCCTGTTGCACATTCCGGGCGTTGACTACTTTTTGATTTGGGTCCAGATTTCGTGCAGTTTGCACCAACAAATCACATCTCGGCCGCAAGGCCGCCCAAGAAAAATACTGAACAAACCAGAGGGAATACCATGAAAAAATTACTAATCGCGGCCATTGCCATGTCCATTGCGCTGATCTCGCCTGCCGCGTTTTCTGCCTGGGATGCAGACGACGAAGCCGAGTACGACAAAGACGCACAGACGGCCATCGCTGAATTCAAAAAGAATGCGCCTGACGCTCAGAAGTTCTTCGACAAGGCGGTTGGGTACGTGGTGATTCCTACCGTCGGCAAAGCCGCACTAGGTATCGGTGGCGCCCGCGGCAAGGGTTTGCTTTACGAGGGTGGCGCGGTAACGGCAATGGTAACGCTGACCCAGGTGAGTTTCGGTTTCCAGGGCGGTGGCCAGGCATACAGTGAATTCATCTTCTTCGAGGACGCTGTCACTCTGGCGAATTTCAAGAAAGGCAACTTCGAGCTGAACGCGCAAGCTTCTGCTGTCGCAATAACCGCCGGCGCATCCGCCGATGCGGCTTTCAACGACGGCATGGCCATATTTACACAAGAAAAAGGTGGCTTGATGTACGAAGCTGCTGTCGGTGGCCAGAAATTCAAAGTTGAATTGAAATAAAAAAAGTAGCGGAAAAGGTGTCAGGTTTATTTTCGAAAATGCGAAAATAGACCTGACGCCTTTTCCTTTCTCCTCTTTTTTTTAAACCAGACTCACGTTGCGCAGTGGTAATTCGCGCACGCGCTTGCCGGTCGCGGCGAAAATGGCGTTACAAATTGCCGGCGCGACGGGCGGCACTCCCGGTTCACCAACACCACCGGGTCTGGCGTCCGACGGCATGATCCGCACATTGATCGCTCTGGGTGCCTCGCTCATGCGAATCACCGGATAGTTATCGAAATTGCCCTGAACGATCGCGCCGCCTTCGGCGGTAATCTCACCGTGCAAGGTCAGGCTCATACCGAATATTCCGGCGCCTTCCATTTGCGAGCGCACCCGATCCGGGTTAACCACCGTTCCCGCATCAATGGCTGTCCAAAGCTCTTCAACTTTCAGCTTGCCGGCGCTACTCACGCTGACCTCCGCCGCCGTTGCGACGTAGCCCAGGAAAGAACGGTGGACTGCAATGCCCAGGCCTCGCCCTTGCGGCATCGTCCTGCCCCAGTTCGCCATGGTGGCGGCTTCGTTTAGCACCACCTTCAGGCGGCCGGTATCGATCGGGTGCTCCGCGAGATCCTGCCCGTAATTTTCGTACTCGGCGCCGCTATCTGCCGGTATCACATGCCTGTCCGGGC
>JAHKKM010000250.1 GCA_020027645.1 Pseudomonadota bacterium | reverse complement strand
GGTCAGTACGGCGGCAACCTTAAGATCTGCCTCGCCGACCGCGATACGGTCACCGACATCGATATTGAGTTTTGCCAGTAGCGACCGGTCGGCCCAGACACTGCCGGGTTCCGGGATGCCCTCCGCCACCTGTTCTTCGCCAAAAAGATCGGCGGCGATGCGCACCGCACCGCGCAGCGGATAGCCGTCCCCGATACCGATGATCGTTGCCAGTGCGCTAAGGTCACCAGCGAATACGACGCTCGGAAAGGATTGCGTTTCCGCCGTCTGCAAACCGAAGTCCGCGGCCGCCTCACGCCAATTGCCCGGCAGCGGATCCGGCGAGCGCAGGCGCAAGTCCGCCGCCAGCACCTCGTTTGCCTGGCGCGCGACGGCGCGTCCGATCCGATCGGTCAGGAATCCAACCGCCGTGAGTGCAGCAACGGCCAGCGCGACGGCGGACAACAACACGATGACCTCACCGGAGCGCAACTCCCGGCCGAAGCTTCGCAGCGCGAACCTCAGAGCCTTCACGCCGCACCCTTTTGTCGCCGATCAGCCGCCCGGCGTCGAGACTGATCTCCCGGTCACAACGCCTGGCAATCGCCTTGTCATGCGTTACCAGCAGCAATGTTGTCGACGAACTCTGATTCAATTCGAACATCAGGTTCATGATGTGCTCGCCGGTACGGCTGTCCAGGTTGCCGGTCGGTTCATCGGCGAACAACACCGCGGGTGCGGTGGCGAACGCGCGTGCGATCGCGACACGTTGCATTTCACCGCCGGACAATTGCGATGGATAGTGCCGGACGCGCTCTCCCAGGCCGACTTTCTGCAGAATCTCCAGCGCAGTCTTGCGCGGCGATGCGTTGCCTGCGAGTTCGAGCGGCAACATCACGTTCTCCAGCGCGTTCAGGGATGGCACGAGATGAAAAGACTGGAAGACGAAACCGACGTTTGCTGCGCGGAGCGCTGCGCGTCCGTCTTCGTCAAGCTGTGTGAGGTCGGTGCCGTTCAGGAGGATTCTTCCGGCGGTCGGAAGATCGAGTCCGGCAAGCAGCGCAAGCAAAGTCGATTTGCCGGCACCGGACGCGCCGACGATAGCCACGGACTCGCCCTTGCCGATGCTGAAACTCACATCCGACAGGATGGTCAGAGTACCTTCCGGGCTGCTAACCTGCTTGGTGACATTTTCCGCGGTCAATACCGCGTCTTCAGGGACTGAAAGGCTGGACATGCGTAGAATTTTTACCTTGTTACTGTTATCGGTCGTTATGTCGGCTGGCAGCACAAGCCCGCCGACTGTCATGGTGTTCGGCGACAGCCTTAGCGCGGGTTACGGCGTTGATGTTGACCAGTCCTGGGTTGCTTTGTTGCAGGCCCGCCTGGAAGCCCAAGGTTACGAACATCGGGTGATTAACGCCAGTATCACCGGCGAAACCACCGAGGGCGGTGTCACCCGGATCGCTTCGGCCCTTGAGAATTTCTCTCCCGATCTGGTCATCCTCGAGCTCGGCGGCAACGATGGCCTGCGCGGATTTCCGACCAGCCGGATGCAGGAAAACCTGTCCAAAATAATCGAGGCCAGCTGCGCCAGCGGCGCCTCGGTGGTGCTTCTTGGAATTCGCATCCCGACCAACTACGGGCAACGATATACTCAGGCCTTCGAGAGTGTTTACCGCGAACTGGCAGCGCAACACGGCATTCCGTGGATCGAGTTCTTCATGGAAGGCATCGCGCTGAACCCCGCGCTGATGCAGGATGACGGCATTCATCCCAACGCGGAGGCACAGCCGCTGTTGCTGGACAATGCCTGGCCGATAGTCGAACGGGCGCTCGCGGAACGCAACAAGAACAACTGACGGCAGCCGCCGGTCGCGGCTCCGGAGGATCCATGGCGGTGGATAAAATCTGGCTGAAATCGTATCCGAAGGGTGTGCCGGCGGAATTGCCGACACCGGCGTACAAGTCGGTGCGCGAAATGATCGATTTCTCGCTGCGCGAGTTCGCAGACAGACCTGCCTACACGAACATGGGCACGACCCTGACATTCGCGGATCTCGACCGGCTATCGACGCAGTTCGCCTCCTACCTGCAAAAGGAGTTGCGGCTGCTGAAAGGCGAGCGCGTCGCCATCATGCTGCCGAACGTCCTGCAGTACCCGGTCGCGCTGTGTGGAATTTTTCGCGCCGGGCTGGTCGCGGTCAATGTCAATCCGCTTTATACCGCTCGCGAACTGAAGCATCAGCTCGCCGATTCGGGCGCGAAATGCATCATCATCCTGGAAAACTTTGCGCACATACTCGAAAGCGTCGTAGCCGACACGCAGGTCCGACAGGTTGTGACTACCGGTGTTGGCGACTTGCTGAAATGGCCCAAGGGCGTTTTCGTCAATTTCGCGCTGCGGTACCTGAAAAAAGCCGTGCCGAAGTACAAGCTGCCAGGCAGTCTCAGCCTGCCTGCCGCACTGCAGGCCGGCAGCCGCCATACACTGGATAATGTCGAGCTGGGATACGCCGACATTGCATTTCTCCAGTACACCGGCGGCACGACCGGCCTGTCGAAAGGCGCAATGCTCAGCCATCGCAACATGGTATACAACGTGCACCAGGGAAAGGCCTGGCAGGGAGCGGCATTCAGCGACCTGGACCAGATCATTGCCATAACCGCATTGCCGCTGTATCACATCTTCTCGCTGCAGAGTAATTGTCTTTCGATAATGCTGCAGGGCGGTCGGAACATTCTCATCACCAATCCTCGCGACATGCCGGCGTTCGTCAAGGAACTGGCAAAGCACCGCTTCAATTACTTCACCGGCGTGAACACACTGTTTGCAGGTTTGCTCAACACGCCCGGATTCTCCGATCTCGATTTCAGCTCATTGCGCTTGACTATCGGTGGCGGGATGGCCGTTCAGGAAGCTGTATCGAAGCGCTGGAAACAGGTGACGGGCCGGCACATCATCCAGGGTTACGGGCTGACCGAGACTTCGCCCTCTGCGATCGTTGTGCCGATCGATACCGAGGTATTCGACGGCTCGACCGGCCTGCCGATTTCGTCGACCGAGGTTCGCATCTGTGACGACGACGGCAATGACGTGGCACGCGGCGGTGTCGGCGAGATTTGCATCAAGGGCCCGCAGGTCATGGAAGGCTACTGGCAGAAGCCCGAGGAAACGGAACTGGTCATGTTGCCAGGCGGCTGGTTTCGTACCGGCGATATCGGGCGCATGGATGAGCGCGGCTATGTATTCATCGAGGATCGCAAGAAAGACATGATCCTGGTCTCGGGTTTCAATGTTTACCCGAACGAAATCGAAAGCGTGGTGGTATCCATGGACGGGGTGCTGGAAGCTGCCGCGATCGGCAAGCCGGACGAGAAGTCGGGCGAAGTCGTAAAGTTGTTTGTCGTTCGCAGCGACCCGTCCGTTACCGAGAAGGACATACTGGCCTTCTGTCGCGAGAACCTGACCGGTTACAAAGTGCCTCGCGAAATTGTGTTTCGCGACCAGCTGCCGAAAACCAACGTCGGCAAGATTCTGCGACGCGCACTGCGCGACCAGTAGGAAATCCGGAAATCGGGGTCAGACCAC
>JAHKKM010000003.1 GCA_020027645.1 Pseudomonadota bacterium | reverse complement strand
TTCGCAATTTTGACGCCCCCGGCCTTGCCGCGGCCACCGGCATGAACCTGGGCCTTGATCACCCACATCTTGCCACCCAGCTCGCGAGCGGCGGCGACCGCTTCCTTCGGCGTCGCAGCCGGGTGCCCGTTCGGGACAGGAATGCCGTAATCGGCGAACAGTCTCTTCGATTGGTACTCGTGCAGGTTCATCGGATCCTGATTCTTATTCAAGCTTGCATTTGATGCACCGGGAATCCCGCGAGGGCGGCATTGAAGACGGCGTATTCTGTAGCAAAGCCACGTGAGACGCAAAATCAGGCGATTACCGCAAATTGCGGCCGCGACCAACCGTCGCAGGATTACGGCAGGTGTTCTGGACTACAATCCGACACTGACACTGGCCCTGTCGCAATCAATGTGAAGCCAGAAAGGCACCATGTCCAAAACCGAAAGAAAAATCGAAATCCCAGGGATCGAAACTGCGCTGCCACGCGGCGTCGACGAGGCGGATCTCACCTGGCGCATTGTCGGGTCACTGAACATCTTTCGCCTCGTCGTCGCTGCAACATTGCTTGTACTATTCTTCGCCAGCGGTGATCCGCGGTTCTTCGGCGAGCGATACCCGGCTCTCTTTTCCGCAACTGCCGCCGGGTACCTTGTACTCGCAATCATTTCCGCCCTTGCCCTTCGCCAGCGCTGGGTGAGCGCGGGACCCCAGATACTGGTGCATGTTACCGTCGACATCGCTGCCATCGTGGTCCTCATGCATGCCAGTGGCGGCATCAGCAGCGGCCTCGGCGGGCTGCTGGTGGTGTTTGTCGGTGCCAGCAGCCTGTTGCTTCCGGGGCGCGTGCCCGCCTTTTTCGCGGCGCTTGCGGCTCTGGCTGTCCTCGGGGAACAACTTTTCTCGCAGCTTGGCGGCGTCAGCGACAGCGGCAACTACCCTGCCGCCGGCGTCCTTGGGGCTATCATATTTGCGATCTCGATGTCAGCGCGTCCGCTGGCCCGTCGCATACAGGTCAGCGAGGATCTCGCCAGGCAACGGGGCGTCGATCTGGCCAATCTTTCCGAACTCAATGAATATATCGTGCAGCATCTGCGGGAAAGCATTGTTGTTATCGATGCAAAGAACGAAATTCGACTGATCAATACGTCTGCTGCCGAGTTGCTCGCATCTCCCGGCAAATCACGCGGTGCACACCTGACGAATGTTGCGCCGGACCTTGCCCACTTCATGCAGCTATGGCGTGCAGATTCCGCACAGAAATCGCATACTGAATTCACGATGATCGATGCCGGCAACAGCATGAGGGTCAAAGCGCATCTGGCACCGCTCGGCAAAGACAATGACCGCCAGGGACCGGTCCTGGTTTTCCTCGAAGATGCGAGCCTTATGAATGCGCGGGTTCAGCAATCCAAGCTTGCGTCACTCGGCCGGCTGAGCGCCAGCATCGCACACGAAATCCGCAATCCAGTTGGAGCGATGAGTCACGCGGGCCAGCTGCTTGCAGAATCCTCTGCACTGACAGCGGAAGATCTACGACTGACTGACATCATTCGGACACACGCGGAGCGTGTCAGCCACATAATCGACAACGTGCTGCAATTGTCGCGTCGCGAGTCGAGCAAACCGGAGCAATTCAATCTGGGGCCCTGGCTGCGGGAGTTTGCCAGCGAATTTTCACGCACTCTGGAACTTCGTGAGGGGGAACTATCGGTCGCGCCCATGCCCGACGATATCAAGGTCAGAATGGACCCGACCCATTTGCGGCAGGTAATGTGGAATCTCTGCGACAATGCCGTCAAATATGCCAGCGAGACTGGCGGCATCCTGGTCGAGATCCAGGCAGGACATCTGCAGCGCACCGGCCGTCCGTATCTTGAAGTCCTTGACCAGGGTCACGGTGTCGATGCGGCGACCGCGGATAAGATCTTCGAGCCGTTCTTTACTGCCAGGAGCGGCGGCACAGGACTCGGCCTGTACATTTCGCGCGAACTTTGTGAACTGAATCGCGCAACGCTTGTATTCCAGCCTCGCGAGGGCGGTGGCAGCATTTTTCGAATCATTTTTTCCGATCCCGGTCGGTGGGAAGCAGTCGACGATTCATGAGCAAGCCGCGCGCACTGGTTATCGATGATGAACCGGACATCTGTGAACTCCTGTCGCTGACGCTCGGGCGCATGGGCATCGAAACCGATGTCGCGGGCGACGTAAAGGGCGCCAAGAACCGCTTGGCTGCGAGAAGCTACGATCTTTGCCTTACGGATATGCGCCTGCCGGACGGCGATGGTCTCGAATTGGTCGCATGGATGCAGTCGAAAGCACCTGGAGTGCCGGTTGCCGTAATCACTGCGCACGGCAATATCGAGACAGCGGTTCAGGCACTGAAGCTCGGGGCTTTCGACTTCGTTTCCAAACCGCTGGACCTGCAGAACCTGCGTAACATCGTCGAGAGCGCACTGAAACTTGACGATGCCAATGGGCACCCGGAGGCTCGTCTGCTCGGAAAGTCGGCTGCCATGCAGCAGTTGCGCGAAATGATCGACCGGGTCGCGCGCAGCCAGGCGCCGGTGCACATTTCGGGTGAATCCGGTACGGGTAAGGAGCTGGTTGCAAGACTGATTCATGACAGCGGCCCGCGAAAGGACGGTCCCTTCGTACCCGTCAATTGCGGCGCGATCCCGTCCGAGCTAATGGAAAGCGAGTTCTTCGGGCATCGCAAGGGATCTTTCACCGGGGCCGTCAGCGACAAGACCGGATTGGTCCAAAGCGCCAACAATGGAACGCTGTTCCTAGATGAAATTGCCGACCTGCCCTTGGCAATGCAGGTCAAGCTGTTGCGCGTTATCCAGGAGCAAAGCGTCCGACCTGTAGGCTCATCGAAAGAGGAAAGTGTCAACGTAAGGTTTCTCTCTGCGACACATCAGGATCTTGGCAAGCTGGTACGTTCCGGTAATTTTCGCGAGGACCTGTATTACCGAATTAACGTCATCGAGTTGCATGTGCCCGCGCTTCGCGAACGCAGCGACGATATTCTGCAGCTGGCCGATCACATCCTCGAACGCCTGAGCGGATCGAAAAACCGGCTGGACGAGTCGGCCAAATCGGCGCTGCTTCGCTATGCCTTCCCGGGCAATGTTCGGGAACTCGAGAATCTGCTGGAGCGTGCCGTGACGCTGTGCAGGGATGGCACGATCCGCGCTGATGACCTGGCGTTTCGCCTCGGAGGATCGCAAACACCGCCGTTACACGAGCGGCCCTTATCGGACCTTGGTGACCAGCTCGAGGGAGTGCAGCGGCAGGCGATCATCGATGCCCTGGACCGTGCCCGGTACAACAAAACCGCCGCGGCGAAGATTCTCGGACTGACATTTCGTCAATTGCGATACCGCATCAAGAAGCTGGGTATCGAATAGGCACGACGCTGTCCGCTTTACGCGACCGGATTGACAATTTTTGTCACTTTTGGACAGTCGTTGACCAAATCAGGCGTCGTTTGCTTTGGTCTCGCCCGCTCTAAAATTCGACTTTTCCCCTGTTTAAGATAGAAATATCAACAAGATATATGTGGTAGCGTCAGGTTGGCATGGGGCTTGCTTTATCTATCGCACAGGCGGTAACGCCCTATTAGTAACCAATGTCACTCTCATTTATTCATGGAGATAGAGAAATGAAGAAGATCCAACAGGGTTTTACCCTCATCGAACTCATGATCGTGGTCGCGATCATCGGTATTCTGGCAGCCATTGCTATCCCGGCTTACCAGGACTACACGATTCGTGCCCAGGTATCTGAAGGTCTGAATCTGTCCGGCGCTGCCAAGGCTGCTGTGACAGAGTACTACCAAGACCAGGGCGTATTTCCGGGCGACAACGCCACTGCAGGGATTGAAGCTGCAGCTAACATCACCGGCAAGTATGTAACCCAGGTATTGGTCGCTGCAAACGGCGTGCTCCAAGTGACCTACGGCAACGACGCGAACGCAAACATCGCTGGTGCCGTTCTGTCGATGACCCCGCTGGACAACTTGGGCAGCGTAAGCTGGACTTGTGCAGGCGACGCGACGCTGGTTGACAAGTGGCTGCCGGCTGCTTGCCGATAAGCGACTCTGGTCGACTTATTGTCTGAAAAAGGAAGCCCCGGCCACGTGCCGGGGCTTTTCTTTAGGCCATCGGATCCCTTTGTGCACTGGTTCACGGGCTCAGGCCCAGAATCGTCGCAGGATATGCAGATCAAGCAGATTTCGAGTTGACGGGACCGCTCCACGTTACACTCGCCGACGACGAACAAGAATGAGGCAGGCAATCATGTTCAAACGAGCTCAAGGTTTCACGCTGATCGAGCTGATGATTGTCGTCGCCATTATCGGCATCCTCGCGTCACTCGCGATCTCTGCCTACCAGACCTATACCGTCCGTGCACAGATTGCCGAGGGAATCAATTTCGCCGGCAGCGCCAAAGTCCACATCGTGGATGCCTATACCAATAACGGCATTGCCCCGGCCGATCGTTCTGCCGCCGGAATGTCACCGCTTGCGACCGATAGCAATGGCGCATACGTCAGCCAGATGGACATATCCAATGGCCGTGTGGATGTCACTTTCAGCGGTCCAAGAGCCCACCCGCAGCTGGTAGGCCAAACCCTGTCGCTCACGCCGTATTTGAACGGTAATGTCGTCGCCTGGCGCTGCGGCAATTCCGGTGCACCCCCCGGGGCCCTGCTGCCCGGCGGCGACCCGCACCTCGCCCCCACCATGGACGTCCGCTACCTGCCCTCGAGCTGCCGCTAGGCAGTGAATTCCGCGCCCGTTTTTGGCCTCGTTCGTTCAAGATTCCGTTTTACTTAAGTAAATTCCACTTTTGTGATAAGCCGCACAATATCCAGTTGATCAGGACACTTGGATAAGTGAGACTGTCCCGATCAAAAGAGGTCTACAGTGCGAAAGTCAGGGTCCCCGAACTGATGGCGGTAACAGCATCGCAATCGGCGCTTACCGGCCTGCCAAGACGGCTGGTGCAGGACGGTATTGTCTCTGAACAGGGTATCCTGGACGCAATTGAGGGCGCCCGAAAAGCCCGTTCCCCGCTGGTTGCCTACCTCGTGGCCAATGACCTGGCCGATTCCCGTGCCATAGCGGTCGCCGCATCCCATGAGTTTGGCGTACCCCTGCTGGATCTCGATGCGATCGAGGTCGACATGGAGTGCCTGCGTTCGGTCGACCAGAAACTGCTGAGCAAGCACCGGGTATTGCCGCTCTTGAAACGCGGCCAGCGCTTGTTCTTGGGTATTTCCGATCCCACCAATCTGCAAGCTATCGATGACATCAAATTCCAGACCAGCATGCGGGTCGACCCGGTGGTGGTCGAGCAAGCGAAACTGGAAGAGCGCATCGCTAAAGCGCTCGAAGCAGCGGACACCTCGATGTCCGGACTCGAGGACGACGATTTCGATCTCGAAAACCTCGAAGTCACCTCGGGCGAAGAGGAACGAGACGATGCTGCCAGGGACGACATCGAAGACGCGCCCGTGGTGCGATTCGTCAACAAGGTGCTGCTGGACGCCATCAAGCGCGGCGCATCCGATATTCATTTTGAGCCTTACGAAAAGGTCTTTCGCGTAAGGACCCGACTCGACGGCGTGCTGTCGGAGATCGCGACGCCTCCGGTGGCGCTGGCCAACAAGGTCTGCGCCCGGCTCAAGGTCATGTCGCGGATGGACATTGCGGAACGGCGCGTACCACAGGACGGCCGTATCAAGATGCGCCTGTCCAAGAACCGCGCCATCGATTTTCGTGTCAGCACCTGCCCGACGCTGTTCGGCGAGAAGGTAGTACTGCGTATCCTCGACCCCTCGAGCGCCAAGCTCGGCATCGATGCGCTCGGCTACGAGGACCATCAGAAACAGCTCTACCAGAAGCACCTCGACAAACCCTACGGCATGATCCTGGTGACCGGACCCACGGGATCCGGCAAGACGGTGTCGCTGTATACCGGACTCAACATACTCAATACGGAAGACAGAAACATATCGACGGCCGAAGACCCGGCGGAAATCAATCTGCCTGGCGTCAACCAGGTCAATGTGAATCCTAAAGTCGGCCTGACCTTCGCCTCGGCACTGAAGGCGTTCCTGCGGCAGGACCCGGATGTGATCATGGTCGGTGAAATTCGTGACCTCGAGACTGCCGAGATCGCCATCAAAGCGGCGCAGACAGGCCACCTGGTGTTGTCGACCCTGCATACGAATGACGCGCCGCGAACGCTTACCCGGCTCGTCGACATGGGTGTCAAGCCCTACGCCATTGCGACCTCGGTCAGCCTGATCATTGCACAGCGCCTGGCGCGCAAGCTCTGCGATAACTGCAAGGAACAGCGGGACGTCCCCCACGAGGCACTGGAGAAGGAAGGGTTTACGCAAGACGACATCGATCACGGTCTGACGATCTTCGGGCCGGTAGGATGCAAAGTCTGCAACGCGGGTTACAAAGGCCGGCTTGGCATATTCCAGGTCATGGAAGTGTCCGAGACCATGGGCCGAATCATCATGGAGGGCGGCAATGCCATTCAGATTGCCGACCAGGCCGTGTCCGAGGGGGTTATCGATCTGCGCAGGGCCGGATTGAACAAAGTCAAGGAAGGGCTTACCAGCCTTGAGGAAATCAACAGGGTTACAATTGAATAGTAAACGCGCTTAACGGAAGTAACGACGATGGCTGAAACAGCGGTAGCGGGCAGTACGCCTTTTGTTTGGGAAGGAACCGACCGAAAGGGTAACAAGATCAAGGGCAAGAGCATGGCGGCAAACGAAGCCGCGGTGCGGGCCGACTTGCGCCGGCAAGGTGTCGTTCCCAGCCGTATTCGTAAACAGAGCAAGGGTCTGTTCAGTGGCACGGCCAGGATCACACCCGGGGACATCGCCATTTTCAGCCGCCAGCTCGCAACCATGCTTGCGGCCGGTATTCCGCTGGTACAGGCTTTTGAGATCGTCGGCAATGGCCATGAGAACGCCAGCATGCAGAAGCTGATTCTCGCCATCAAGGCCGACGTCGAAGGCGGCAGCGCGCTGGCTGAAGCGCTGTCCAAGCATCCTCTGTATTTCGATGACCTGTTTGTCAACCTGGTGGAATCGGGTGAGCAGGCCGGTGCACTGGAAACACTGCTGGACAAAATCGCCACTTACAAGGAAAAGACCGAAGCGATCAAGAAAAAGATCAAGAAAGCGCTGACCTACCCGGCCGCCGTTGTGGTGGTCGCGTTTGTCGTTACTATCATTCTTATGATCTTCGTTATTCCCGCGTTCGAGGACCTGTTCAAGGGATTTGGCGCCGACCTGCCGGCCTTTACCCGCATGGTCATATCTGCATCGCAGTTCATCCGTGACCAGGGCTGGATACTGGCCATGTTTCTTGGTGGCGCCGTCTATGCCTTCATGTACTTCAAGAAACGCTCGCGCGCGATGCGCCACTTTCTTGATCGCATGACCCTGAAAACGCCGATTATCGGACCGATCATGAAAAAGGCCGCGATCGCACGTTACGCCCGTACGCTGTCGACGATGTTCAGCGCCGGCGTACCGCTGGTCGAGGCACTGGAATCGGTTGCAGGCGCGACCGGCAACATCGTCTACGAGGTCGGTGTGCTGAAAATGAAAGACGAGGTGTCAACCGGCCAGCGTCTGCAACAGGCCATGGAGAACGTCGACCTGTTTCCGAACATGGTTATCCAGATGATCGCCGTCGGCGAGGAATCCGGTTCACTCGACGAAATGTCGGCCAAGGTTGCCGATTTCTATGAGGAAGATGTCGATAACGCCGTCGACAACCTGAGCTCCCTGCTGGAACCGATGATCATGGCGATTCTCGGTGTGCTGGTAGGTGGACTCGTTGTCGCCATGTACCTGCCGATCTTCAAGATGGGTTCGGTTATTTAGCACTCCGGCCAAAACGATCGTGGAACAACGGCGCTACTCTGGCGCCGTTGTCTTTTCGACGACCGGAAAGGGATAATCACGCGCAATGTACGAGCTATTCGCCGATTCTCCCTGGTTGTTCATCGCGACAGTATTCGCCGTTTCCCTGCTTGTCGGCAGCTTTCTCAATGTCGTGATCCACCGGCTGCCTATCATGATGGAACGTGAATGGCGGGCTCAGTGCGCGGAAATCAGCAGCGTGCCGGCAATCGATCTGCCGGAGGGACGCTTTGACCTGATGGTGCCGCGTTCGAGGTGTCCATCCTGTGGCGCGATGATTACCGCCCTGCAAAATGTACCCGTCGTCAGCTATCTCGTCCTTGGCGGCAAATGTGCAAGCTGCAAGGCCCCCATTTCGAAACGGTATCCAATCATAGAATCACTGACCGCCCTGCTTACGGCGGTGGTTGCGTGGCGGTTCGGCTTCGGCTGGGAGGCCGCAGCGGCCATTGCTCTGACCTGGTCACTGATTGCCATCAGCGTCATCGACATGGACAAACAGCTGATTCCGGACTCGATCTCGATGCCGCTGCTCTGGCTTGGATTGGCACTCAGTCTTTTTCATCCGATGGAGGGCAGCGAAAGACTCTTCATAGAGCCGAAGAGCAGCATCATCGGGGCACTGGCCGGCTATCTTTCATTGTGGAGCATTTATCATCTCTTCAGGCTTTTGACCGGCAAGGAGGGCATGGGATATGGCGACTTCAAATTACTCGCGGCACTCGGTGCATGGCTGGGATGGCAGATGTTGCCCTTGATCATCATGTTGTCGGCTGTGGTCGGCGCGATCGTGGGCCTGTCCATGATTTTGTTCGCCCGGCATGACCGCAACGTACCCATTCCCTTTGGTCCTTATCTCGCTGCGGCAGGCTGGATTGCCCTGCTTTTTGGCCCGCAGTTAGTCGGGGGCTACCTGGACTACATGGGCTGAGGGCATACCTTGTGTTAAGAATCGGCCTTACCGGCGGTATCGCCAGCGGCAAGACAGCGGTCTCGGACATGTTCGCAGCGCAAGGTGTGCCGGTCATCGACACCGACCGCATAGCGCGGGATGTGGTGCAGCCAGGCATGCCAGCCCTCGAAGAAATCCGCCAGCGCTTCGGTGACGCGGTTATCGCTGCGGATGGCAGCCTGGACCGCAGCGAGCTTCGGAAACTTGCCTTCGAAAATGAGCAAAATCGCAAGGCCGTCGAGGCGATCCTGCATCCGAGAATCCGCCGGGAGACGATCGCTCGCTCGAAGAAAGCCGGCGGACCGTACCAGATTATCGTTGTTCCATTGCTCGTGGAGTCCCCCTTGAAGTCCTTCATGGATCGCATCGTCGTGGTCGACTGCGATCTGCAAACGCAGCTGCAACGCCTTCTGTCCCGTGACCGCGAGAACGTCGACCAGGCAAGGCGCATGATTGCAGCACAGGCGAGCCGGGAAGAGCGCCTCGCCATCGCCAGCGATGTAATTGACAACGATGGTGCTCTCGCCGATACGCGTAAACAGGTCGAGGATCTGCATCGACGTTTTCTGCAAATGGCGAAAACCGGCTGACCAGCGTACCAGCGTCGCATAACGGCGACGCCTAAAAAAAGTCACGCGTGATTTGCCTGATTTGACGGTGGAGAGCAGAATACGAGTATGCCAGCCACCGCGAGCCATATTGCAGCACCTTTATCCGGAATTTCCGGGCGACGACGCGCGGAATACGAGCAACCCCTCAATGAACGCATGCGCACGTTCATGAGGCTCGAGTTCCTCTATCGGCAGATGCTCTATAACATCGAACCCGAAGCAGACTGGGCGACCCGGGCCGCTACCGGCAGCCTGCTCGAGATTATCGCCATACTGGGCCGCGGCGACGTACGCAGTGACGTTCACAAGGAACTCGACTACCAGATCGAAAGCCTGAAGCGCTACAAGAGCCAACCTGAAGTCGACGCACGCCGGCTGGACGCCGTAATTCGCAACCTGCTGACGATACGCGCGGACGTCGATGCTGCCGGAACCCAATACCTGCAACCGTTGAAAGACAACGAATTCCTCAGCTCGATAAAGCACCGCAGCTCGATCCCGGGCGGCACCTGCGAATTCGATCTTCCGGAATTTAACCACTGGTTGCGGCAACCCTTCGATCGACGCAAGCAGGATCTGGACGAATGGCTGGCAGCAATCCGGCCTGTTTGCGACGCAGTTATCGAGTTGCTCTGGCTGATGCGGGAAAGCGCTCAGCCAGCGGAGAAAGTCGCCATCAACGGCATGTACCACCACAAAATGCAGAAAGATGCGAGTTGTCGCATGCTCCGAGTGACCCTGCCGAACGACAGCCCGCTATACCCCGAAATCAGCGGGAGCCAGAACCGCTTTACGGTTCGCTTTCTGGAATGGTCAACGATCAATCGACGGGCGGTACAAACAGGGCACGACGTCAAGTTTCTGATAAGCATTTCCTGATCGCCTCTTTCGAGGCACGTAATGCCATGAGTACCGGTACATCAGCCGGCAACAGCTCATCGCAATTCAGCATTTCCGGCTCGATCCAGCGAATCGCCTGCCCTTCGAGGCCCGTCGGCGCCGATTGCCAGCCCGTAACCAGGTAGAACTCGATGACGACGCTTCGATCAGAATAATCATGATCGACGCTCATGAAGTGCTCGCACTTCTCGATGGCAATACCGAGCTCCTCGTATAGCTCCCGAGCAAGCGCTGACTTTGCCGTCTCGCCCGGTGATATCTTGCCGCCGGGAAATTCCCACAATCCGGCAAATGACGAGTCGCCCAGTCGTTCGGTAATCAGAACCCGCCCCGACACATCCCGCAGGATGCCAGCTGCAACATGGATGGCCTGCAATTCAGAAATACCCGCTAGTTGAGTTTGCCGTGACACTGCTTGTACTTGCGGCCTGAACCGCAGGGACATGGCTCGTTGCGACCGACTTTTCGGCTGTCACGAATGAAGGGCGCCACCGGTTCTGGCTTGGGTGGTTCGGGCCGTGCCTGCTCGCTCGCCCCAAGTGCCGAAGCTTCGGCATGCTGTGCCTGAAGCTTTTGTACGGCGCGCCGCTGCGCTTCCATGCGTTCAATATCCTGTTCGCTCTGGATGCGCACCTTGCCCAGTATGCTGATCGTGTCGTGTTTTACCTGTTCAAGCATTTCTCCGAACATGGCGAAGGCCTCGCGCTTATACTCCTGCTTGGGGTTTTTCTGCGCATAACCTCGCAGATGAATACCCTGGCGAAGATAATCCATCGCTGCGAGGTGTTCTTTCCAATGGAGGTCAAGCTGCCTCAGCATGACCGACTTCTCAACCAGCCGCATGGCTTCTCCACCATAGGCCTTCTCCTTCTCCTCGTAACTTGCCTGAACAGCTTCGACACACCGCTTTCGAACGTGATCTTCGTTCCGCGTCTTGTCTTCCTGTACCCATTTGCTGACATCCAGATGCACAGAAAAATCACTCTCCAAAGCATGGGTCAGGCCATCGGTATCCCATTGTTCTTCCTGGCTGCCGCGTGGCATGTATTGGTCCACCAGTGCTTCGACCACTTCCTCTCGTATGGCAATGACTGAATCGCGCATGTCGTCGGCGGCCATTAATTCGGACCGCTGGTGATAGACGACTTTGCGTTGATCATTTGCTACATCGTCATACTCCAGTAGATTTTTGCGAATATCGAAGTTGTGCGCCTCAACTTTCCGCTGTGCGCGCTCGATCTGTCGTGTGAGCAACTTGCTTTCGATGGCCTCGCCCTCCCGCATGCCGGCACGCGACAAGAGCGCCTTGGTTCGATTCGGGTCACCGAAGATACGCATCAGAGTGTCTTCCATCGACAGATAGAAGCGGCTGGAGCCGGGATCGCCCTGCCGGCCGGATCGGCCGCGAAGCTGATTGTCTATGCGTCTCGATTCATGGCGCTCGGTACCGACAATGTGAAGTCCGCCTGATGCGATGACAGCCGCATGCCGATTGTTCCAGTCAGCGCGAATGCTTTCCTTATCCGCATCCGGCCCGGCTGCCGCAATCTCTGCTTCGCGATTGCCACCGAGCACGATGTCTGTTCCACGGCCCGCCATATTGGTAGCAATGGTAATTGCGCCCGGCCTGCCGGCTTGCTGCACCACGATTGCTTCGCGGGCGTGCTGCTTTGCATTTAGCACTTCGTGTTCGATGGCCTTCTTCTTCAAGATGGACGACAGCAACTCCGAGGTCTCGATCGATGTCGTGCCGACCAGCACCGGCTGGCCGCGCTCGCGGCAATCCATGATGTCTTCGACAATTGCCTCGAACTTGTCCTTTTGCGTGAGGTAGACGAGGTCCGACATGTCTGTCCGGACCATCGGCATGTGGGTCGGGATGACTATGACTTCGAGTCCATAAATCTGTTGAAATTCAAAGGCTTCCGTGTCTGCCGTGCCGGTCATTCCAGAGAGGTTTCGGTACAGGCGGAAGTAGTTTTGAAATGTAATGGAGGCAACAGTCTGGTTTTCCTGCTTTACTGCAACGCCCTCCTTGGCCTCGATGGCCTGGTGAAGTCCGTCCGACCAGCGGCGCCCCGGCATTGTTCTTCCGGTAAATTCATCGACTATGACAATTTCCCCGTCCTTGACGATGTACTCGACGTCGCGATGGAACATGAAGTTTGCGCGCAATGCAGCATTAAGATGATGCATCAGGCGGATGTTTGCTGCATCGTAGAGACTTTCACCTTCGCCCAGTAACCCCGCCTGGATCATCAATTGCTCGACATGCTGATGTCCTTCGTCGGTGAGGTGAACCTGCTTCGACTTTTCATCGGTCGTGAAATGTCCGCGTTCGATCAGCTTGCACTCGGGCGTCTTGCCCTTGGCGTCGACCTGGATCAGATCAGCGCCACGCTCCCTCGCGATTTCCATCGCGCGCTCAAATGTCAGGACTTCGACATCGAGACCGTCGTCACCTTTGACCGTTACACGATGGCCGCGCTCATCTGTCAATCGCAGCTGACTTGCATGTATATCCAGGTTCACCGGATCCGTGGAATCGTGATGCCGCCTGAGGCGTGGGATGAGTTTGTTGATTTTCTGATAAAGGTCGGTGCTCTCTTCGGTTGGCCCAGAAATAATGAGCGGCGTCCTGGCCTCGTCTATCAAAATCGAGTCGACTTCATCGACGATCGCAAAATTGAGTTCGCGCTGTGTCTTGTCAGCGAGTGAAAATGCCAGGTTGTCGCGCAAATAATCGAACCCGAGTTCGTTATTGGTCGCGTAGGTGATGTCACAGCCATAGGCGTCGCGCTTTTCACTCTGTGTCTGCCCGGCCTTTGCAACTCCGACGGTCAGGCCAAGGAACTCGTACAGGGGTCGCATCCAGTCCGCGTCGCGCTGGGCCAAATACTCGTTGACGGTAACGACATGCACACCTTTGCTGCTGAGGGCATTGAGGTATGCGGGCAAAGTCGCCACCAGCGTTTTGCCTTCTCCGGTCCGCATCTCGGCGATATCGCCCTGGTGCAGTACCATTCCTCCGATGAGCTGTACATCAAAGGGTCGCAATTCAAGAGTGCGCCACGCCACCTCACGAGCCACGGCAAATGCCTCGGGAAGCAAATCATCCAGTGTCTGGCCGGCCGTGTAACGCTGGCGAAATTCGCTTGTCTTGGCCGCGAGATCGGCATCCGCCAATGCCTTCAGGCTTTTCTCCAGGACATTGATCTGCGAAACGACATCCGAGAACTGTCGCAACAGGCGCTGATTGCGACTGCCGAAAATATGGGTTAGGAAACTGGCCACTCAAGGCTCCTGGCTGGAATTGTCTGCGTGCCGGTCGCCCGGCGGTGGGGCGCACGCAAAGACGGGTATTTTACGGACTGGTTCCGAATTTGCACTATTGTTTGCTGGCAACCGGCACATTGATTTGGGCATGGGAAGCGCAAACACAAGACCATGGCATGGGCCTGGCGCCTCCTGTCCGAAACGGGCGGGAAAACGGGACTTGGGTGGGTGGCCTTACTCGGCGCCCTGGCGGATGAACTGCACCGGATTGACCCGGGTGCCATTCCTCAAAACTTCGAAATGCAGGTTCGGACCTGTCGCACGACCGGTATCCCCCATCAGTGCCACAGTTTGTCCTTTCTTGACCTCGTCGCCGACGGATACCAGGTTCTCGGAATTGTGTGCGTAACGAGTCGCATAACCGTTGCCGTGATTGATTTCGACAAGCTGCCCATAACCGTAGCGATTGGCCGACCAGGTGACCACGCCATCGGCCACGGCAATTACTTCCGCGCCTTCCTTGCCGGCAAAGTCGACCCCGGTGTGATTCGCCGGCTTGCCGGTAAAGGGATCGGTGCGGCGGCCGAAATACGAAGACATCCACCCTGCCTTGACTGGGCGACCTGCCGGGTGAACCCGTTCGTTGAGATTCTGGTTAAGCAATACGCTTTCGAGCACGCCGAGTTGTGCTTCACGATCGGAGAGCTGGTCGTTAAGTTCCTGCATCGCGGAAAGCACATCGGGAACTGCAACAGCGGATCCGGTCGGGTCCGGCTCCTCGGGGCCGCCGAGTGCCGGGTCCGAATCGAAATCGAATTCGCCGTCGTCCAGATTGGCCATTTCCGTCATGCGTCGACCAAGTGCATCCAGCCGAATAACGCGTGCGTTCATCTGGCCGATGCGGATAGCCAGTGCGTCGAGGGTGTCTTCGGTCTCCTGTCGCGTGGTCGCGATTGCCGCCTGTTGGGCCGCAAGTTCCTCGGTCAGACTGGCGAGCTCGGAATGGGGCACCCCGGACCCGTTTTGCGCCGAATACCACGAGCCGATGGCAAAAGCAGCCGCACTAAGGCAACCGGCAAGAACGACGCCGATGGCGGCGACAGCCATACCGGACAGAGTGACCTGCCGGGCGGTGCCGAAGCCCTTGCCGAAGATGACTACGTTCATCGAGTGCGCCCCCGATGCGGGATAAACGGATCGTATGTTATTGATATTAATATCATTAACCAGTCGGCCAGCAGCCTCGTCGGGCGCTCCCTCATTAATACAGGTCGACGGTCAATGATCACTTCGGTAGCCCCGCTGTCATAGGACCGGAGTCCCTTAGATCGGTGGTTTTGCGTCCCCGTCTTTCGGCGGGTATGCCTTTGTCGAGAGGGCAATATGCATAATGCCGCTTTTTTTTACAAGAATAGACCTTCAGAATGTTGACTTCGGTCACCCGCAGTCTCGGGAATCGCCAACTCCGTCACAATTCCATGCCCATTGTCCAACTGGAAAAACTGCTCAAATCGACCACTGGCGGCGCCCTGGAGGAACTCGTGCAGCGGGCCGAGGGTATGGACCGCCTGATGTCCAGGCTGAAAAAAGCCCTGGAGCCCGAGTTGGCATCGCATCTGAAGGGGGTCAACCTGCGGCCGGAAGGGCAGCTGGTGCTGGTTGCCGAATCGCCGGCCTGGGCGGCCCGCTTGCGCTTCGAGGCCGACAAGCTGATGGCGGCCGCGCAAGACGGTGGCGTGAAGGTCAGCTCTTGCAAGGTAATTGTTGCGAAGGACTAGCGGGGTAAATCGTGGTCTGACCCCGATCTGTCAGGCGTAGGCCGGGGTCGCGTAGGAAATCGGGGCCCGATCCTGGTCCTTGAAGGTCACTTCCTCCCACGCGGTCTCGTTATCCAGCAGCGCACGCAACAGCTTGTTGTTCAGATCGTGCCCTGATTTGAATGCCGAATACTCGCCGATGAGACTGTGCCCCAGCAGGTAGACATCGCCGATTGCGTCAAGGATCTTGTGAATCACGAATTCGTTAGCGTACCGGAGACCGTCCTCGTTGAGGATCCGGTAGTCGTCGAGCACGATCGCATTGTCCATGCTGCCGCCGAGAGTCAGGTTGCGGGCGCGGAGTGTCTCGACATCGCGCAAAAAACAGAAGGTCCGAGCGCGGCTGACTTCCTTGAGGAAGGATGTCGACGAGAAGTCAATGGATGCATGGCGGCTCAGCTTATTGAAGACCGGGTGATTGAACGCGATTTCGAAGTTCACCTTGAAGCCGTTGAACGGTGTCAACTCGGCCCATTTATCGCCGTCCTCGACTCGAATCTTCTTTCGGATGCGAATGAATTTCTTGGCCGCATTTTGTTCCTCGATGCCGGCTGATTGCAGCAGAAAAATATAGGGCCCTGCGCTGCCGTCCATGATGGGAACTTCAGGCGCCGAAAGGTCGACATTGAGGTTGTCTATTCCCAGCCCCGCCAGGGCAGACATCAAATGTTCGACAGTCGCAACCTTGACGCCGTCTTTTATCAGGGTCGTGCCAAGCATCGTCTCGCCGACCAGTCGCGGATCGGCGGGAATATCGACCGGTTCGTCGAGGTCCACCCGGCGAAACGTAATACCGGAATTTTCGGCGCCCGGCCGCAGCGTCATATAGACCTTTCTGCCCGAGTGCAAACCAACCCCAGTGGCACGAATGGCGGTTTTGATTGTTCGCTGTCGCAACATCGATTGCCCTTACGTCCAGATTGTCTTCCCGGCCCTGACAAGCTTTCTGCCGGCAGCCAGAATAATCGTATCCTCGTTCCGATATATCAATAACTTAGTGGAAAAATCTCAGCCCAATTAGCACGGCAGCCTAACATATTGTACTCGTGCGACCCAGCGCATGAATATGCCACCAGGCTTCGTGTCCTTATCCTGAGACATCGGGAGCAGACCCCGGTCGGGTCTGCCCCTTTGTCTGTTACCTGAGCAGAGTTCGGTCACGATAGACGGCACAGACCGAGTGAGTTTGCCTGTGCCGGGAATCGCTGTCCTCAATCGGCCTGTCGTCGCAGGAACGCAGGGATGTCCAGTAATTCCTCCCGCATTCCGCCATCTTCGAGGCCGTCACCCACAGCGCGCTTGCGCTGCACGGTTGGCTTGTCGAGGGTGGCGTAGTTTGGCTCCGTCGAGTCCGGCTGGCGACGCACCACGCGCATTGGTGACTCGCTTTGCGCGGCCCGCTGACCGAGCCCGGTTGCAACGACCGTCACACGAATGCTGTCCTTCATGTCCGGATCGATAACCGTCCCGATGACCACGGTCGCATCGTCAGCGGCAAACTCCTTGATGGTATTGCCAACCTCCTGGAATTCACCAATCGACAAGTCCATGCCGGCAGTAACGTTAACCAGAATACCGTTTGCGCCAGCAAGATTGATGTCCTCAAGCAAGGGACTGGAGATCGCTGCCTCTGCTGCTTCACGCGCACGACCTTCGCCGGACGACACGCCGGTACCCATCATCGCCATACCCATCTTCGCCATGACCGTTCGTACGTCTGCAAAATCGACATTGATCAGTCCAGGACGCGTAATCAGTTCGGCGATGCCCTGTACCGCTCCCTGCAATACCTGGTTGGCAGCACGAAACGCATCGAGCAATGTTGTTTCGCCACCCAAAACCTGCAACAGCTTCTCGTTCGGGATTGTGATCAGCGAATCAACATACTTGCCGAGTTCCGCTATGCCGTGCTCGGCGATTGCCATGCGTTTGCGACCTTCCATGAGAAACGGCTTGGTCACAACGGCAACGGTGAGAATTCCCAGTTCCTTGGCAACCTGTGCAACGATCGGCGTCGCCCCGGTGCCCGTGCCGCCTCCCATGCCCGCCGTAACAAACAACATGTCCGCACCTTCGATCACTTCCTGAATCCTGTCGCGATCTTCCATCGCTGCCTGACGACCGACATCAGGGTCTGCACCTGCGCCAAGACCCTTCGTAATGTTGCAGCCAATCTGCAGCGCCGTCCGCACCCGCGCGCTGGTCAGCGCCTGCGCATCCGTGTTGGCGCAGATGAAATCGACCCCTTCAATACCGGAATTGACCATATGGGCAACCGCGTTGCCGCCGCCACCCCCGATTCCGATCACCTTTATGACAGCGCTTCGACTGTGCGCATCCATTAACTCGAACATTGAGATTCCTCCGCTCAGATTCCCTGATTTTGATTCCCGTACTCACTCGTTAAACACAATCCCGGGGTTACCCCCGAGAGACCTTTCCTAAAACTGTCCCTGAAACCATGACTTCATCCGTTGCAGCACATCGGCAATATTGCCGCCGACCGGCGTGCTGCGCCGATTTCGGCGCTTCATGTTTTCGTACCCGTAAAGCAATAGTCCGACGCCGGTTGCATGAATCGGGTTTCGCACTACGTCAGAAAGTCCGTCGACGTACTGCGGCAATCCGAGACGCACCGGCATGTGAAAAACCTCTTCTGCAAGTTCGACCGCGCCCTCCATTTTTGCGCTGCCGCCCGTGATGACAATGCCTGCTGCAATCAGCTCCTCGAAGCCGCTGCGACGCAGTTCGTCGCGAATTAGGCTGAACAGCTCTTCGAATCGAGGCTCGACGATCTCTGCCAACGTCTGCCTGGCAAGGCGTCGTGGCGGACGATCGCCCACGCTCGGCACTTCGATGGTCTCGTCGGCATTGGCCAATTGGGAAAGCGCACAGGCGTACTTGATCTTGATCTCTTCCGCGTATTGCGTTGGCGTGCGCATTGAAACAGCGATGTCATTGGTAACCTGGTCGCCAGCGATCGGAATCACTGCCGTGTGCTGAATCGCCCCGCCGAGAAACACGGCAAGATCCGTGGTACCACCCCCGATGTCTACAATGCAGACACCAAGCTCCTTCTCGTCGTCCGTCAGAACCGAGTAGCTCGATGCTAGTTGCTCCAGCACGATATCCTCGACCTGCAGGCCACAGCGCTGCACACACTTGACGATGTTTTGTGCCGCACTCTCGGCTCCGGTCACCATGTGCACCTTGGCCTCAAGCCTGACGCCCGACATGCCTATTGGTTCGCGAATGCCTTCCTGATTGTCGATCAGGAATTCCTGCGGAAGAATGTGCAGAATTTTCTGATCTGCCGGAATCGCAACTGCACGTGCAGCATCGATGACGCGATCGACATCTCCGGCGCTCACCTCCTTGTCGCGAATCGCCACAATGCCGTGGGAATTCAGGCTACGCACATGACTTCCGGCGATGCCGGTGTACACCGAATGTATGTCGCAACCTGCCATCAGCTCAGCCTCTTCGACGGCACGCTGAATCGAATGCACGGTCGACTCGATGTTGACCACCACGCCCTTTTTCAGGCCGCGTGACGGGTGCGAGCCGATGCCGACAACTTCAATTCGCCCTTCGGAGTTGACTTCCCCGACTATCGCAACAACCTTCGACGTGCCTATGTCGAGTCCGACGATCAGGTTTTTGTCTGCACGTTTGTTCACTCAGCCGATCCTTCGCGCAATCATCTTTTCACCCGTTTCCTGTGGCACTTCCTTTGGCGACCCCGCCCCTTTCTTCCAGCCGATAGTGAATCCATTGCTGTATCGCATGTCGACAAATTCGATTTCAGACTCGCGGCTGGACACGATATCTGCAACAACCTCCAGAAACAGCGCCGTCCGCTCGTCGACATTGTGACGTCCGAGCCTGACACCGACGCCGTTCTGCAATGTCATGTCCCATGCACCGCGCGCATCGAGATGCAAGCGGCGTACGTCCAGTCCTATCGGAATCAGTTGGTCACGGATTTCCAGGTAACGCCTCGCAACGGCCGCGGCCTGATCCTCGGGACCGCTGAGTCGCGGAAGTTCGGCCGGAATATGCCGCGCGTCCGTGATAAAAAGTTCGCCGCGCGTATTCAGCAGGCCGGTTTCGCCCCAGCAGGCAGCCGGTGTTTGTTCTGTAACCGTTATTTGCAGACGATTGGGCCAGCGGCGCGCCACTGTCGCCTGGTCGATCCATGGAAGTCCGATCACGAGGTCGCGCAGCGTACCCAGATCCGCGCTGAGGAAGCCGTGTTGCAACTCTTCGCTGATGACTTCTTCAATCTGCAGTGCACTGACCCTTTGAAACGGTCCTTCGATAGTGATCGAGGCGATGGGTCGATCCAGGAGGCGACTGCTGAATTGATAGGTAAGCACGATGGCCGTCACCGCGATAATGAGCCCCGAAAGCTTTGCCAGTGGCAGTTTCGGCAAGGCGAACATCCTTGCTCTTCCTGGCCTGCGCCTTTTTGCCTGTCTACGCATCATTTGCGGCGACCCCCATTGCCGGGAGTTCGTTTGCCCTGGCAAAACTGGTTTCCAGAATGCGCCAGCAAAGCTCGACGAAATCGATGCCGGCTACCTTGGCCGCCATTGGCACAAGGCTGTGACTGGTCATGCCCGGCACTGTGTTGACCTCCAGCACTTGCAACACGCCGTCCCTGCCTGCCATCAGGTCGACTCGCCCCCAGCCGGAACAACCCAGCGCTTCGAAAGCCCGCATGGCGATGTCGCGATATCTGCTTTCGAGATTCGCGTCATCCGTTCCCGGACAGAAATACTGTGTGGTATCGGCTTCGTACTTCGCTTTGTAGTCATAAAAAGTTCGCGGTGTCACGATGCGAATACTGGGCAAAGCCTCGCCCTGCAACACAGCTACCGTGATTTCATCGCCCATAATGCAGCGCTCGACAATTGCCGGATCGCCAAAACCGAGCGCGAGTTTTGCCGCCGCTGTGAGTTCACTCGCGTCAAACACCTTGCTCATACCGACACTCGAGCCCTGGCCCGCAGGCTTCAGAACCAGCGGATAACCAAGGCGATCTGCTGCTGCCCTGGCGTCTTCTGCCACATGAATGACCTCGAAGTCCGGTGTAGTTACGCCGACCGCGCAGAACAGGTGCTTGCTGCGGACCTTGTCCATGGCCAGTGCGGACGCCATTACCCCGCTGCCGGTATACGGTGTGCCGAGGCACTGCAAGGCGCCCTGCATGGAACCGTCTTCGCCGCCGGCTCCGTGCAATGCGATCCAGGCGCGATCAAATCCGCGATCGGAAAACTTGCGCATGCCGTGTTCTGCGGGATCCCACGCAACCGCATCAACACCGCGTTTCAGGAGTGCTGTCAGCACCGCAGTTCCGGTCTCGAGTGATACCTTCCTTTCACTCGATGAGCCGCCGAGCAGAACAGCGACCTTGCCAAAGTCCGCCGCATTGCTGATGCGCTTGCGCTTTACTCTCACGCCAGTACTCATTTCAACGCCTCGCCAACGATCCGTACCTCGTGTTGAAGCTCGACTCCGGTTTGCGTGCGCACGGTATCCTGAACGTAAGTAATGAGACGCTCGATGTCCGCCGCGCTGGCATGATCGCGATTGATGATGAAATTGGCGTGCTTGACCGACACTTCGGCACCACCGATACGGTGCCCTTTGAGTCCTGAGGTCTCGATGAGCCTGGCAGCATGGTCACCCGGTGGATTTCGAAACACCGACCCACAGCTCGGCAGGCCCAGCGGTTGCGTATCCTTGCGCCGGGCCAGCATCGCCTTCAGTGTGTCCATGCTGGGTTTCGCCTGTGGATCGAATTCAAACTCTGCTTCGATGAACCACTCGTTGACCGGTCCAGTAACACTTCGATAAGCGACCTTGAAGTCACGCGGCGATCGCTGCCGGATTTCCCCACCTCGATCGATGGTGGTGACGCTGCGTACGCGTTCCCAGGTCTCACCGCCGTGTGCGCCGGCATTCATCGCCAAGGCGCCGCCGACGGCGCCCGGAATACCGGCAAAAAACTCGGAGGGTCCCAGGTTCCAGCGTATGCACTGTCGGGCAAGTTGCGTGCAGGGCACGCTGGAACCGGCCCGGACCCGGTAATCGCCGGTTTTTTCCAGCGTATTGAATACGCCGGCTGTAGCGATCACCACGCCGGGAATTCCCCCGTCACGAACCAGCAGATTACTGCCGAGACCAAACCAGAACACCGGCACTTCAGGGTGCAGGTCACGCAGGAACGCGGCGAGATCGTCGATTCCGGCAGGCTTGAAAAAGACCTCGGCCGGACCGCCTGCACGCCACGATGTGTGACTGCTCATCGATTCGTTCTGCCGAATCTCGCCGGCAACCGCCGGTGGTTTGATCGCAGCCATCATGATGTCACCTGCAGGGCAGCAGTCATTTGCGAAGCTCCAGGCGTGGTTTTACCGAGAGTTTGTCGGGCAGGCCGGCAGCAAAAGCGCCTATGTCACCGGCACCCATGGTCAGCAGCAGATCGCCATCCTTGAGCAGGTCTTCCAGCGCCCCCGGCAGCTTGTCCAGGGACTCGACGAATACCGGCTCGACGCCACCACGGCCACGTACCGCGCGCGCGATGGCACGACCATCCGCACCGGCAATCGGTGCCTCACCGGCTGCATAGACCTCAAGCAACAGCAGCACATCGGCGCTTGCCAGAACTGATGCGAAATCATCCAGCAGGTCGCGGGTGCGCGTGTAACGATGCGGTTGAAACACGAGCACGATGCGCCGCCCGGGCCAGCCGCTACGCGCCGATGCAAGCGTTGCAGCAATCTCCGTCGGGTGATGGCCGTAATCATCGAACAGCGTAACCCGACCGCCGGCGATACGAATCTCGCCGAGATTCTGAAAGCGCCGATCAATCCCCTCGAAGCCGGCGAGCGCATCCATCACAGCCTGGTCGCTAATCTGGAGCTCTCCCGCAACTGCAATCGCGGCGAGCGCATTTCGCACGTTATGCAAACCGGGCAGCTTCAATTTAACCTGCATGGTGTCGTCGCGACCCTCGCGAGTTACCGTGAACGAAGTCGCTCCGCCATTGAAAACAATGTTGTGAGCGCGAACATTTGCTTCGTGCTCCACGCTGTAGCTTATGACCGACCTGCCGATTCTGCCGAGGATGGCGTTGATGCCGGGGTCATCGGTGCACACAACCGCCAACCCATAAAATGGCAGGTTGTGCAGGAACTCGACGAATCCCTGGCGAAGTTTCTCGATGTCGCCATCGTAGGTCGACATGTGATCGGCATCGATGTTGGTTACCACCGCCAGCATCGGTTTCAGGTGGGAGAACGAAGCGTCACTTTCGTCTGCTTCGGCGACGAGGTATTCGCCCTGGCCCAGCCTTGCATTACTGTCGGCGCTTTTCAGTCGGCCGCCGATAACAAAGGTCGGGTCCAGCCCTCCTTCTGCGAGCACGCTGGCAATCAAACTGGTGGTCGTGGTCTTTCCGTGCGTGCCCGCTACCGCGATGGAGTAACGAAAACGCATCAATTCCGCAAGCATCTCGGCGCGTGGTACCACCGGTAAGAGAGCCTTTCTTGCAGCGGCAACTTCGGGGTTGCTGTTGTCGACGGCACTCGAAACAACAACCGCATCGGCATCCGCAACATTGGCTGCGTCATGTCCGATAAAGACATTGGCGCCGAGCCGGCGCAGCCTTTGCACCTGCGCATTGTTCTTCAGGTCCGATCCCTGGACCTGGTAGCCGAGGCTCAGCATGACCTCGGCAATGCCGGACATGCCGGACCCGCCGATCCCGACAAAGTGCACACAATGGATGCGGCGCATGCGCTTGATCATGAGGTCGCCCCTGCAAGTTCGAGACAGGAACCGGTGATGCGTTCGAGCGCATCCGGCATCGCAAGAGATCTCGCCCTCTCGGCACGCAGACGCAGGCCGTCGCGACTGGCGAGCCACTCTATCAGCACAGTTGCCAATGCCTCGTCATTGAGGTCGCGCTCGGCAATCATCACCGCCGCACCGGCCGTGACCATTGGACGTGCATTCGCCGTCTGGTGATCATCAACCGCTGCCGGGAACGGAACGAAAATCGCCGCAAGACCAGCAGCCGCCAGTTCCGCAACGGTCAGTGCGCCTGCCCGGCAGATCACCAGGTCCGCCCAGGCATAGGCGCCTGCCATGTCCTCGATAAAAGGCAAGAGCTCGGCTTGGACGCCGTGATGACGATACGCCTCGCGTGCCGCATCGAGTGTTCGCTCGCCTGTCTGATGCCGCACTGCCGGCCGCCTGTCGGATGGCAATCGCGCCAGTGCGGCCGGCACCCCGCGATTCAGTGCCAGTGCGCCCTGGCTGCCGCCCAGTACCAGCAGCCGAAGCGGACCAGACCGGGCATGGAATCGCAGCGCCGGCCCAGGCAATGCCGCAATCTCGCGGCGCACAGGGTTGCCGACCGTCACGCATTTGACGCCTGGCGGAAAACTGCCCGGGAAGGCCTGAAGCACAACCCGGGCAAGACGCGCCAGAAGTCTGTTGGTCAATCCGGCAACCGCGTTCTGCTCATGAATCAGCAGCGGTCGTCGTGTCATCCAAGCAGCGAGGCCACCGGGCCCGCTGACAAATCCGCCCATGCCGAGTACAGCCGCCGGCCGGTGACGATGCATCGCCCGAAGCGACTGGTAGAGCGCAAGCAGCAGGCGAAACGGTGCAAGCAACAGCGTGATCACACCCTTGCCCCGCAGTCCCTGCACACTTATCCATTCCATCTCGATACCGGCCGCCGGAACCACCCGCGCTTCGAGTCCGCGGTGCGTGCCCAACCAGACTACGCGACAGGAGTGTGTGGCCAGCGCACGGGCAACCGCCAGCGCCGGATAGACATGCCCGCCGGTACCGCCTGCCATTACCATGATGGGTCGCAACAAGGTGCTATTCATGTGTTGTGCCCTGACATTGACTTGCGTCGATTGATCGGGCGCGCATCGACAGCCAGTTCGTGGTGCACACGCAGCAGCAGGCCGATGGCAATCATCATGACAATGAGGCTGCTGCGGCCATAGCTGATCAACGGCAGCGTCAAGCCCTTGGTCGGCAGCAGGCCCATGTTCACGCCGACGTTGATGAATGCCTGCAAACCGAACCAGGTACCTATGCCGATGGCCAGAAATGCCTCGAAATGCCGTTCCGATTCATTGGCCCGCATGGCCAGTCGAAAAATGCGCCACAGCAACGCAAAAAACAGGCCTATCAGCAGCACCGATCCGAGCAAGCCGAATTCCTCAGCAAATACCGCAAACACAAAGTCCGTATGCGCTTCCGGCAGGTAAAAAAGTTTTTGCACGCCGCCGCCGAGCCCGACACCAAACCATTCACCTCGACCTATTGCAATCAGAGATTGTGTCAGCTGAAAACCCGAATTGAACGGATCCGACCACGGATCGAGAAATCCGGTGAGTCTTTGCAGACGGTATGCCGAGGTCATGGCCAGCACTCCCATCGCAGCAATGGCCACACCAAAAAACAGGAAAAAGTCGCGCCAGCGCGCCCCGGCCACGAACAGCATGGCGAGGACCGTCGCCAGGAGCACAATGGCCGCACCAAAATCCGGCTCCGCGAGCAGTAGTCCGCAAGCGAGGGTCAGCACCAGCATCGGCCTGAGAAAACCGCTGAATTTTTCGCGCAGACACTTGTTCTGGCGCACCAGGTAGCCGGCAACGTAAAGCAGCAGACACAATCGAGCCGGTTCCGATACCTGGAGATTCATCACGCCGACGCGCAACCACCGAGTGCTGCCGTTGACCGTATACCCGACTCCCGGCACGAGGACGATTGTGAGCAATGCAATTCCGAGCATCAGCATCAGGGGACCCAGGCTCTGCCAGACGTGCATTGGCACCAGCAGGCAAAGGAATGCAGCCAGCGCACCGATGAATGCTGCAAACAGCTGTCTTTCAACGTAATAGAACGGTTGCCCGGCAACACCGTCTGAAATGGAAACGGAAGCTGATGCGAGAATCACGAGCCCGCCTATCAACAGCACCAGTGCAATGGTTAACAGCACGTGATCGATCTGCAGCGGGGATCGAAGCCTCGCAGGAAAAGGCATTGTTACGCTGCCGATACTCATGACGGCAAAGCCCTTACAATTTCGGAGAAATCGTCGCCGCGGTGTTCGTAGTTCCGGTACTGATCGAAACTTGCGCATGCCGGCGCCAGCAATACCGTATCGCCAGGCTGGGCCAGCTCCGCCGCTTTGTGAACGGCATTCTTCATATTGCCAGCCATGAACACCGGAGCCAGCTGATCGAAAGCATCTGCAATCAGTGGCGCATCGCGACCGATGAGTATTGCAGCACGCAATTTTGTGCATACGGTCCTGGCAAACTCGCCGAAGTCGCCGCCCTTGCCGTCACCTCCCGCAATCAGCACAACCGGTCCGGATACGGATTCCACAGCTGCCGTGGCGGCCCCGACATTGGTCGCCTTTGAATCATTGATGAAGTCAGCGCCGTTCAGCTGCCTTACGAACTGCATGCGATGCGGCAAGCCCGGAAATTCGTTGAGTACCTGCAACATCGGTGACAGCGGAAGCCCCATCAGCTCCCCTGCTGCCAGCGCAGCTAGCGCATTAGCCTGATTGTGTGCGCCGACGAGCGCTATGTCAGACGTTGCCAGAAGCAGTTGTTCACCGCGCGCCAGGAATGCCTGTCCGTCGTCCACACGGATGCCGTACTGCCCTTCGGCGGGCTGGTCCATACCAAAACTTATTGTCGGGACTGAGGCCGGCAAGTGCGACTTTGCCAATTTGTCGTGGCGATTGAATACTGCCGCTTCGGCTTCCCGGTAGATGCGGTACTTCGCTGCGCGGTATTCATCGACGCTTACGTGCCAGTCGAGGTGATCCGGGGAAATGTTCAGCAGAACTGCAACTTTCGCCGGCAGACTCGGCGTTCTCTGCAATTGAAAACTCGACAATTCGAGCACGTAGAAATCAGGCGTGTCCTCCGTCAGCAAATCCAATGCCGGCGTGCCGAGATTTGCGCCGGCCAGGCTGCGTTTACCGGCTGCTTCGCACATCGTTGCAATCAGCGTCGTTACCGTGCTCTTGCCGTTCGAACCCGTGACCGCCACGAATGGTGCCCGGGCTTCTGCCACGAACAAGGCAATGTCCGAAATTACCTGCAGACCCTGCTTGCGAGCTTCCGCGACAAACGGGTCGGTGTCGGGTATACCGGGCGACACGATCACGCGCGACACACCGCGCAACAGCTCGGTTGGCGGCCGGCCGAGGATGACCTCTGTATCCGGTCGCAATTCCTTCAATGCATCGAGCCCTGGCGGATTCGCACGCGTATCGACATAGATGGCGTTTGCCGACTTGCGCATCAGGTAACGCGCGACAGACAGACCGCTTGCGCCAAGACCGAAGACCAGGTCCTTGCCATTGACTGCGGGTGCCGGCAGTTCCTGCCTGGCGCGTCGTTTTTTTGCTCTGGCGGCATTCATTCGCAGTTCATCGTATTTTCAGACTGGCAAGCCCGATGAGCACCAGGATTACCGTAATGATCCAGAAGCGAACGATGACTTTCGGCTCGGCCCAGCCCTTGAGTTCAAAATGATGGTGTAGCGGCGCCATCCGGAAAACCCGCCGGCCAGTCAGCTTGAAAGAAGCAACCTGAATAATGACCGACACAGTTTCGACGACGAACACTCCGCCCATGATGGCGAGGATTAATTCCTGCCGGACGACGACCGCTACAACACCAAGGGCTGCACCAAGCGATAGTGCACCGATATCTCCCATGAAAACCTGAGCCGGATACGTGTTGAACCACAGGAATCCAAGCCCGGCGCCGGCCAGCGCGGCGCAAAAAACCAGGATTTCCCCACCGCCGCTGACGTAGGGAATGCCGAGGTACTGTGAAAAATTGACGTTGCCGGTGACGTAGGCAAACACGCCGAGTGCGCCGCCAACCAGCACCGTCGGCATGATGGCAAGTCCATCCAGGCCATCGGTGAGATTGACCGCGTTGCTGAATCCGACGATGAACAGGACAGAGACAACTATCTGGAACATGCCAAGCTGAATTGACAGGTCCTTGAAGTAGGGAATCAGCAGCGACGTCGAGGCCTCATCCGTTGCCATCATGTAAAGCACAACCGCAGCCAGGACCGCAGCACTGGATTGCCAGAACAACTTCTGGCGCGCGGAAAGACCCGCGGGATTGCGCAGTATCAGTTTCTTGTAGTCGTCGACGTAACCAATAGCGCCAAAAGCCAGCGTGACAAATAACACAACCCAGATAAAGCGGTTTTCCAGGTCGGCCCACATAACGGTGCTGAAAACGATTGCCGTTATGATCAGCGCACCGCCCATAGTCGGCGTGCCGGCCTTCGGCAGGTGCGAAGACGGACCAAACTCACGCACCGGTTGCCCCACCTGATTCAGGGTCAGCCTGGCGATCATTTTCGGGCCAATGATGAATGACAACAGCAGCGCTGTCAGGGCACTGAGGATCGCGCGCATGGTCAGGTAATGAAATACACCGAATCCCGACTCGAACTGCGCCAGATAGTTGGTGAGATAGAGCAGCATGACTAATGCGCTCCCGTAACAGTCGCTGGCGGGTGCAATGCATCGACCACCCGTTCCATTCGCGCCGATCGTGAGCCTTTGACCAGCACGCGGCATTCCGGAGTGAGCACTTTTCGAAGTTCATCGACCAGTTCAGCGACAGAACTGAACCATTGCCCGCCCTCGCCGAAAGCTGCAACGGTGTGTTGTGACAAGGCTCCGGTTGCGAAAAGGCGCTTTATGCCGAGCTGCTTTGCGGCGTTGCCGACGCTCGCATGCAGTTCCGGCGACCTCGCGCCGAGCTCGCCCATTTCCCCGAGAACCAGCCAGGTGTCGCCTTCCTGTCCTGCCAGGAAGTTCGCTGCAGCAATGACACTTTGTGGATTTGCGTTGTAACTGTCGTTGTAAATTACGTAGCCGGCTTGCGTCTTCACCGGTTGCAGTCGTCCGCTGACCGGCAGAACAGCTTCGAGACCTTGCCTGATCATTGCAGCGGTCAGGCCAAGCCCGCTGGCAATCGCCGCGGCAGCGCAGGCGTTCACGACATTGTGCCGACCAGCCAGTCGCAAAGTTACCGGTACCGACTCGCCTTTCAGATGCAGTACAAATTGCGAACCGAAATCGCTGGGTTGGATATCGCTTGCACGAACCATTGCATTCTCGCCAAGACCGAAAGTAATGACCTGGGTATCCGTGACTCTGGAACGCCAGTAATCGAAGTACTTGTCATCTGCGTTCAGTACCGCGATTACCGGACGAACCGGGTTGTCAAGGATCTCGCCCTTGGCTTTCGCAACACCCTCGACCGAGCCAAAGCCCTCGAGATGCGCTGGGCCTGCATTGGTGATTGCAACGACGTCTGCGGCTGCGATACCGGCAAGATATGCAATCTCCCCGGCATGATTCGCACCCATTTCAATCACGGCAAATCGGTGGCTGGCGGCTACGCGCGATAACATGGTTGGAACACCGACGTCGTTATTCAGATTCCCCTGTGTTGCCAACGTGCTGGCGGACTGGGACAGGCAACTCGTGACCAGCTCTTTCAAAGTCGTCTTGCCATTGGAACCAGTGATGCCAACGACAGTCGCCGGCATACGCCGTCGCCAGTCTGCCGCAAGCCGCCCGAGAGCGAGTCGCGAGTCGTCAACGACGATCTGGGCAATGGCGGACGCGGTGCGTGCGTTGACGACCGTTGCTGCCGCGTTCTTGTCGGCTGCGACGCCGACGAACTGATTGCCGTCGAAATTCGGCCCTTGCAGTGCAAAGAACAGTTCTCCGGCGCGGATCGTCCGCGTATCCGTGCTGATGCCACTGAAATGCCCGTCGCGGCCGTGTAATGAGCCCCGCATGATCTGTGCTGCCTGTGACAAGGTCCCCTCCATCATGTCCGGCCCGCACCGTGAACCTGGCGTGCGGACAGATTGGCGAAGGCGATTGCGTAGTCGGAAAACGGCCGACGTTCGCTCCCTGTCAACTGATATTGTTCGTGTCCTTTTCCGGCAATCAGAATCAGGTCATTGTCATCGGCGCGACTGACGGCATAGGCGATTGCAGCCGCGCGGTCCTCGATAACGACTGTGGGGTCAGTCATGCCGGCCAGGATCTGCGCGATGATCGCATCCGGCGACTCGCGCCGCGGATTGTCATTGGTTACGACCGTGCGGTCCGCAAGGCGGCCGGCAATTTCACCCATCATCGGGCGTTTGCCCTGATCGCGTTCTCCGCCACAGCCAAATACACACCAGAGTTTGCCCGTGCAATGCGGCCTCAGCGCCAGCAGTGCCGCTTCCAGACCCGCCGGCGTGTGTGCGTAATCAACGAACACTGCAGGCAGTGCCGCATGCAGCAGACGCTGCATTCGTCCTGCAGGCGCCACTGCATTCTGCAATACACTGCAGGCATCGTCTCTGCTAACGCCCTGCGACAGCAACAACGCAAGCACCGCTGCCGCATTGGCGACATTGAAGTTACCGTACAACGGCAGGTGAAAACTGCCGTCGCCCCAGCTGCTGCCGAACTCCACACGAGACCCGTGATCGAGCGGCGACATCTTGCGCACGTGCACAAACTCGCGGCCGCCGGTAACGATAGCCATTTGAGTTGATACAACGACGACGTTGTCCACGCACTGAGATGCAAGCTTCTGGCCGAACTGGCAGTCAATGTTGATTATCCGATGCCTCAGTTCATGCTCGAGAAAAAGCCGCGCCTTGGTGTTGCCGTATGCCTGCATGTCACCGTGGTAATCCATGTGATCGCGGCTGAGGTTGGTAAAAATGGCCGATTCAAAATGCACACCGGCGATACGCTCCTGCTGGATTCCATGCGATGACACTTCAAGGGCAACGTGAGTTGCATCGGCATCGCGAAATCCGGCAAGCAGATCGTGCAGGTCGATGCACGCGGGGGTGGTCATCGCTCCATCGTCGAGCAATTCATCCATGCCGGCGCCGAGCGTTCCGATATAGGCTGATTTGTACTGCAGGAGCTGCCGGCACTGCGCGATCAGGAACGCGACCGTTGTTTTGCCATTGGTTCCCGTGACACCGGTTACAGCCATTTGCGCGGACGGGGTGCCATACCATCGATTAGCGATATCGCCGAGACGCACGGCAAGATCAATGACCGGTATCAGCGGAACGTTGCACTCAAAGGGATCAGCTTCGATGGTCCGCGGGTCGTACAATATCGCCGCGACACCTGCGGCCAGCGCCTGATTGATGAAATCCAGACCGTGCGACGACTCGCCAGCGAGTGCGACAAATACATCACCGTTACGCAACTTGCGACTGTCGCTCGCAAGGCCGTGAATCCGGATTGCCGGTGCATTGCCAATGCCCTTGAGCAACTGGTCGAGGGTTACATGCGGCCGGATAAGTTCAGCTGGCATGCTCATTGACTCATGGCCTGCATCAGGGTGTCGGCGCGACGGGGCGGCAGCGCATCGGGGGGAACCGCGAGCAATCTCAGTGATTCGGCAATGACGTCCGCAAATACCGGCGCGGCTACGTCACTTCCGTAGTACAGATTGCCCGTTGGTTCATCGATGATGACCACGGCAGCAAGGCGCGGATCGCTGGCAGGCGCCAGACCGGCAAAAATCGACAGGTACTTGTCATGCGAATAACCGCCGGCAGCGAACTTCCAGGCGGTACCGGTTTTCCCGGCCACCCGGTAACCGGTGATACTCGCCTTGGTGCCTGTGCCACCAGGGCGCACGACTTCCTCCATCATGCGGCGAATCGCCTTGGACGTTTCGCTTGTCAGGATGCGCTCGCCTTCGTTTGGCTTGTCCAGAGCGACCAGCGACACCGGGCGCAAAATGCCGTCGCTTCCCAACGCCGCGTACGCCTGTGCCATCTGCAGCGGAGTGACCGAAACACCATAGCCGTAGGCGAGTGTTGCCTGGCTGATCTCCTGCCAGTGGTTGTAGTGCGTCAGCAATCCTGCCGATTCACCGGGAAAGCCACTGGCCGTCAACGAGCCCAGGCCGAAATGCGTCATCGTGCTCCACAGCTGGTCCGGCTCGAGAGACATGGCGATTTTTGTGACGCCGACGTTACTTGAACGTGACAGGACCGTAGTCAAACTGACACGCCCGAGATTGTTGGTGTCTTCAATTTTTTTCGGACCAACAACCACGAACCCTGGTGCCGTATCCACGGTACTGCTCGGCCGGTACCTCCCGCTTTCGAGTGCGGCAGCGAGAATCAGCGGCTTGATGCTGGAACCCGGTTCGAAAATATCGGTGATTGCGCGGTTGCGGTAACGCTCCGCGGAATACTGCGCACGATCGTTCGGGTTATAAGATGGCTGGTTGACCATGGCGAGCACTTCGCCCGTCTGCACATCAAGCAACACGATGGAGCCGGACTCCGCCTTGTGTTGTTGGATAGCCGACTTCAGCGCGCGATATGCCAGGTACTGAAGCCGCAGATCGATGCTTGCTTTCAGGTCCCTGCCGTGATGCGCAGGACGGATACTTTCGACATTTTCAACCGCCCTGCCGAACCGGTCCTTGAGCACGCGCTTGGCACCGGATTCACCACTCAGCCAGTGATTGAACTCGAGTTCCAGACCCTCCTGTCCATCGTCATCGACGCTGGTAAATCCGACCAGGTGCCCTGCCACTTCGCCGGATGGATAGTAGCGCCGGTACTCGCGGAGTACGTTGACTCCGGGCAGCTTCAGCGCCATCACCTGTTGAGCCTGCTCCGGGCTCAGGTGCCGCTTGAGGTACAGGAACTCCTTGTCCATGCTCTGCGTGATACGACGCATCAGCAATGACGAGTCAAGTTTCAGCGCTTTCGCAAGCTCAGGAACCCGGTCGACGGCGGCCACCAGCTCTTTCGGATTTGCCCAGACGCTGTCAACCGGTGTGCTGATCGCGAGCGGTTCACCATTCCGATCGGTTATCGAGCCGCGGTGTGCGGATATTTTTTCAGTGCGCAGGTGACGCGAATCGGCCTGCTGATTCAGAAAGTCCTTATTAAGTACCTGCAGGTGTACGGCACGCGCAAGCAATGAGCTCGCGGCAAGTACAAAAAATGTCATTACCAGCATCGCCCTGCCGACAAATCGCCGAGCAGTCTGTTCTTTTGTTTCTGCTCCTCGCGTCATTGGCGTTCAATAACGAAGATTTCCGACGATGCCGGGCGTGCCAGCGATAGCTCTTCGAGAGCCACCTTTTCAATTCGCGCATGCGTCGCCCAGGTACTCTGTTCTATCTGCAGCTGGCCCCATTCGATATTCAGTTCGTCGCGTTCGGACGTAAGCTGCTCAAGCTCGATGAACAACTTGCGGGACTCGTGCTTGGTATAGATCAATGCGAGCGCGGAGAAGAAACAAATGGAAACTATGACAATCGTCAGTACTACCGGTTGTCGTCTGACCATGATCTGCATCAAATGCGCTCCGCAGTTCGCAGGCGCGCGCTTCGCGCCCTCGGATTGGCTGCAATCTCGTCGGCGCTCGCCGTCACCGCCTTGCCTGTCAGCTTCATTCGAGGGCGATACCCTTCCGGAATCGACGGCATGCCGCGATACTGCTCGGACACGCGTGATGTGTTCCGCAGGAATCTCTTTACCCTGCGGTCCTCCAGTGAGTGAAAGCTGATTGCACACAGGCGCCCACCCGGGGCAAGAAGCTGGAGCGACGCTGCAAGAGCCGCATCCAGTTGTTCGAGTTCACGGTTAATGAAGATTCGAATTGCCTGAAATGTCTTGGTCGCCGGATGTATTCTGCGACTCTTTGCCGGGGCGACAGACGCAATCAGTTCTGCCAGCTGACCGGTTCGCAGGATGGCTTTGGATGCGCGCGCCGCAACGATTGCACGAGCTATCCTGCCCGCGAATCGTTCTTCCCCATATTCTGCGATGACTTTCTTCAACGTCTTTTCATCCACGCTCGCAAGCCACTCGGCCGCGCTGACTCCGCTTTCCGTGTCCATTCGCATGTCGAGCGGTCCGTCCAGGCGGAAACTGAAGCCACGGCCGGCCTCATCCAGCTGTGGCGACGAGACTCCCAAATCGAGTAACAGACCATCCACTTTTCCGAGCAGCCCGCGTTCTGCCGCGATGTTCTCAAGATGCGCAATTTCGTCCTTTACAATTTCAAAGCGTGGATCACTGCGCATGACAGGATCAGCTGCATCAATCGCCTGGGGATCTCGGTCAATTGCCAGCAATCGACCGGTCTTCCCGAGTCTTCGCAGAATTTCCCTGCTATGCCCGCCACGACCGAACGTACCGTCCACGTAACAGCCGTCTTCTTTTATGTTCAGAGCCTGCAGGACCGGCCCCAACAGGACCGGCACGTGGCGTCCTTCAGGCCCCGTGTTGTCGTTCACTCAAGTTGCGCCGGATCAGAAGGACAGTGATTCGAGTTCGGCAGGGAGATCGGCGTCCTCGTCGTCGCCAAGCCATGAATCCCGTTTTTCGTTCCAGCGTTCCTCATCCCAAAGTTCAAACTTGTTGCCCTGACCGATCAGGATGGCCTGTCGATCAAGTGCCGCAAATTCCCGCAATTCCTTTGGCAGCAGGATGCGTCCATGCCCGTCCACCTCGAGCTCGGTTGCATAACCGACCATCAGGCGTTGCAGTCGACGTGCCTGTTTATCGAGACTCGGCAGCCGCACCAGTTTTCTTTCGATTTCTTCCCAGTCCGGAAACGGATACAGCAGAAGGCAATAGTCGCGATCGACAGTCGCTACCAGTTGTCCGGCGCAACGCTGCGTAATTCGCTCGCGATACCGTGTAGGTATTGCGAGCCGCCCTTTGGCGTCGAGCGTGATTTTGGTAGCCCCTCGGAACACGTTCTTGTTGACGGGAAGTGGAACCGCACTGACAGTGCAACAGCCCCATTAACCCATCTCCTCCCACTTTTTTCCACTTTTCAACACTATATTAGCGACGCGGACCCGGGTCAACAAAAGATCTGATTATTTTCTTGTTCTACAGGGACTTATGGCCCATTTCATGGCGGGATTCGGGCGAATTGTGGCAGGATTTACGGGCTGTAAATCAATGGCTTATCGCAGTAATCTCGAGCAGAGGTGCCAAAGGCGTCGCCAGACCACGACAACCAAGGGTCAGCTGGTCGGTGTGACGGGCGTCACAATCAAGGGATGGCGGGCCATTGAATGGCCCATACACATAGGAAAAAAAAGAGTCGGCCGTAAGCCGGGTTCTGTCTGGGGCAACCATTCATCTGGGGCAGCCGTCACCGGCTGCCTCTAGCGACCTACCCGGGAGCCCGTTCGGGCGTACGGTGCGGACCGAGGTCCTGCTACTCCCCTATTTGGTCTTGCTCCAGGCGGGGTTTTCCGTGCCGCGGCGTGTTACCACCCGCGCGGTGCGCTCTTACCGCACCTTTTCACCCTTGCCGGCACTTGCGTGCTTTGGCGGTATGTTTTCTGTGGCACTTTCCATGGGTTCGCACCCTCCAGGCGTTACCTGGCGCCCTGCCCGACGGAGCCCGGACTTTCCTCCAGCGCTTGCCGCGCCAGCGGTTGCCTGACCGACTCAGGGCGGGATGATACGCGAAACCGGTACCGCGCAGGGCCTGATTGCGGACAAAAAAATGCTGCCGGAACGCCGGCGCACGGCGCATCAGCTTGCATCGGGCGCGCTGTCTTTCTCCTCGAGCATGAGCCTGTAAATGTCGTTTGGCCTGCGACCAAGAATATCGGCGACCAGATCGGCTGCTCTCTTCCCCGGTACATCAGCCATCAGCATGTGCAGCAGGCGCCGTGCTTCGGCATCATCCGGTGCGATGTCAGTCGCTGCACTCCCGGCGATGATCAGGACGAACTCGCCCTTGAGGGGAATGCGTCCGTCAGCGAGCATGATCTTGAGTGTTGCAAGATCTGCCGTCCGGCACTGCTCGTGCTGCTTGCTGATTTCTCGGCCGATAAACGCCTGCCGGTCGCTGCCGAGTAGCTCGGCCAGATCGGCCACGCACTCCGGCAGACGATGCACTGACTCATATATGACTACAGTCCGGGCTTCAGCAGCAAATGCGACAATTCGCTCGCGCCTGGCTGCCTGCTTCGCCGGCAGAAAGCCCTCGAAGCAAAACCGATCGGTGGGCAATCCGGCTGCCGACAGCGCAGCCGTCAGTGCGCACGGTCCGGGAATCGGCGATACCACGACACCGGCAGCCTGGGCGGCATTGACCAGGCGATATCCCGGATCGCTGACCAGCGGCGTGCCGGCGTCGCTGACCAGTGCAATCGACTGACCTGCCTGCAGCTTTGCCAGAAGCTTCGGCACCAGTTGCTGCTCGTTGTGTTCGTGCAGGGATTGTTGTGGCGTCGCTATATTGAAGTGGTTCAACAGACGGCGTGTGTGTCGCGTGTCCTCTGCGGCGATCAGATCTGCGGTTGTCAGCACCTCGCGCGCGCGCGGCGACCAATCCGCAAGATTGCCTATCGGCGTCGCTACGACATAGAGAATCCCGGCGGTCACACGTTTTCTCCGTTATCGGTACAATTATGAATAATGAAACTGCTGCGGCCTGTGGCATGCTGACCGCCGCAGTCATTATCGTTGATCCTGGTGCGCCAGCCCGGCCTGCGCGCGGTTTTTTTCGGAAAGTACTTGTTCATGATGAGAATCCTGCCACCCACGACCGTCGCGACAGGCTTGCTTTGTCTGATCGTAAGCGCCTGTTCCACAACTGATTTTGCATCGGCGCCCGGGTCTCAAAACGAGCGTCGCGCAAGTTCATATGCCAACAGTGGCCGCCATGCCGAGGCGGCGGGAGTTTATATCGGGCTCGCGTCGGGCGCGTCCGGACCGGAACGCGACCGACTCACGCTGCTGGCGGCCGAACAGTGGCTCGATGCCGGCGACACACGCCGTGCGCGCAACGCACAGCGTAGCGTCAGCACGCCCACCGCCGGTGAGCTGCTGCGCTTGTGGAGTGCCAATGAAGCGGCGCTCGCACTGCGCGATGGCAAACCCGATGAAGCTTTAAGTCTGTTGGATCCGCTCAGCGGCTTGCCATTGCCGCTTGCCGAACGTGCGCGGGTTGAGGCGCTGCGGGCAGACGCCTGGTTCCAGAAGGATAATCCGACACAGGCCGTGCAACTTTTCATGCAGCGGGAATCGTGGCTGGATGGACGCCGCGAAATTGAGCAGAACCGTCGCCGCCTCTGGGCGGGACTATTGGTCAGTGACCCGCAGGTTTTGCGTAGCGCTGCGAGTCAGTCGACAGATCCGCAGGTGCAGGGCTGGCTGTCTCTCGGGGCACTCGCTACCTCGACCGGGCAGCAAGGCATAGGCTGGAGCAATGGCGTAATTCGCTGGCGTGATGCAAACGGCGGCCACCCGGCAGAATTCCTGCTCGATGATTTTGTGATAAGCGATGGAGTACTGGCGGCTTACCCGCGACGCATTGGCCTCATGCTTCCGTTGTCCGGCAGCAATGCGGCGGCAGGCGATGCGATTCAGAACGGATTCTTCGGTGCCTATTTTCCGGCAGCTGCGTCTCTTGACGAGGAACAGCAAATTCGCGTGTACGACGTCACAGCACCCGGAGGTGTTGCGGCAGCGTATAACCAGGCCGTTCAGGAGGGCGCGGAGTTTGTCGTAGGTCCGTTGTTACGAAGCGACGTAATCGCGCTGGCCAACATTGGTCTGCTCCCGGTTCCCGCATTGACTTTGAACTACCTGCCAGACGAAATCGTTGCACCGCCCGGCCTGTACCAGTTTGCCCTGGCGCCGGAAGATGAAGCATCGGCTGCAGCCATGCGCGCAATCGATGACGGATTTCGCAGAGCTGTAGTTCTATATCCAAACAACGAATGGGGCCGGCGCGTCGCTTCGAGTTTTGCCACCCAGTTCGAGGCAGGTGGCGGTACCCTGCTCGAACACCGCGATTACCTGCCATCCAGCCAGGACTTTTCGGCAGAAATCGAGAGTCTGCTGGCCTTGTCGCAGAGTGTGCAGCGTTATCAGCGTTTGCGCGCCAACATCGGCGGACCGCTGCAATTCGATCCGCGACGACGCCAGGATGTCGACGCCGTTTTTCTGGCGGCCGACGCAAAAGCCGGACGACTGATCAAGTCGCAACTCCGCTTTCACTATGCGGGCGACCTGCCCGTCTACTCGACGTCGTTCATCTACTCGATGGACGGTCGATCGGATGCAGACCTGAATGGCGTGATGTTTGCGGATACACCCTGGATTGTCGCGCCGCCGCCATGGATTGCCGCTTACCCGCGGCTGTACGCCGAGTACTGGCCGGGAGAGAGACGCCTTGGCCGCCTGAATGCGATGGGTTATGACGCGTATCAACTGGTGATGTCGCTGTTCGCCAACCGCGACGGCACCATGGAAGACCTGATCGGTGCCAGCGGTGGCCTTTACATCGGCACTGATGGCAGGATCCACCGAAAACTCGCCTGGGCGCGGTTCGAGCGCGGCACACCGGTTGCCATGCCGGAAGTGCCTGCAGCAACGCTCCCAACGCAAACTATTGATCCGCAGCCCTCGTTCGGTGAGGCGCCCGCATGGCCGGATCCGACAAGCAAACCGTAGCGCGGCAAACCGAACAACTGGCTCTCGATCACCTGCTGCGCAACGGCCTCGCCCTGCTCGATCGAAATTTTCGTTGCCGGCATGGTGAGATCGACCTGGTCATGCTTGACCGTACGACGATTGTTTTCGTCGAGGTCAGATTTCGCAAACACAGTCATTTCGCCACCGCAGTTGCGTCGGTCGATGCACACAAGCAACGTCGCTTGTGTCTAACCGGCGGTCATTATCTGCGAACACACCCTCATCACCAGAATGCACCGGTACGGTTCGATGTAGTTGCCTTTGACGGCCCCAACCAGCAGGATTTCACATTACAGTGGCTGCAGGATGCATTCAGACCAAGCGATCGGGGGATTTGATGGACGCCGAAACCAGAGTCAATGAGCATTTCGCCGAAAACATTGCCACTAACCAGGCTGCAGCTGAACAACTGGGCCCGTCGATCGCGAGAGCTGGCCAATTGATGGCCAGCTCATTACTGGACGAAGGCAAAATTCTGAGTTGCGGCAATGGTGGATCTGCAGCGGATTCGCAGCGTTTCTCATCGAAACTGCTCAATCGGTTTGAAAGGGAAAGACCAGGCTTGCCAGCGCTGGCACTGGCAGCTGACTTCTCGTCCCTGACATCGATTGCAAATGATTATGCGTACGAAGACGTTTTTGCCAAGCAGGTGCGTGCACTCGGCCGCAGCAATGACATTCTCCTTGCGATTTCATCGTCAGGAAATTCGGAGAACGTGAACCGCGCGATCTTGGCGGCACATGACCGCGGCATGAAAGTCGTTGCTCTCAGTGGGCGTGATGGCGGCCGCATGGCCGCATTGCTCGATGCAGACGACATCGAGATCCGTGTTCCCGCCACACGTACCGCAAGAATCCAGGAAGTACACCTGGTGGCCATACACTGCTTGTGTGATCTGATCGACTACGCCCTGCTGGGCGATGCATAGCCGCTTTGCGACGTGATCAGAGCGGACGGTAGCGGAAACACGCCCGTTGCCGTTCTCACTCGGAAGTCTTAACTCGCTCGAAGGGCAACAGGCGCATTTCCGCCCCGCGGATTGTCGCAGCGGCGGTGCGACGGCGTCGGGACACGGCGCCACGCCGGTATGTCTTTCGAGCGAGTTCGGATTGTCGCGTACCAACAGCACCCAGGGTTACGCCGGCGGCGGTGCGGCGGTGTGCTGTTCGAGCGAGTTAAGACTTCCGAGCGAGAGCGGCACCCGGCGCGACGCCGCCTGTCTGCCGCCAACTGCGATGCAGGTTCCTACTTGACGATTTTCAGGTGCGAGCGAGGACTCTTGGCCGATTCTTTTTCTTGGGGATCGTGCGGCGGCTCCGGTTGGTCCGCGCCGTGCGAGAAGATCATGCCCTGACCGGTTTCCTTGGCATAGATCCCCAGTACCGATGATATGGGCACCCAGACATCGAAAGGCACACCACTGAATCGTGCACGGAAGCTTACCGAGGTGTTGGTCAGTTTCAGATTGTGCGCGGCGGACTGGCTGATGTTCAGGATTATCTTGCCGTCCTTGACGTGCTCTCGCGGGACCGTCGCACCCTCGACCGATGCATCGACCACAATATGTGGCGTATGCCCGTTGTCCCCCATCCATTCGTGCATCGCTCGAATCAGGTATGGCCGTTTCGATTTACTGGGGAGAGTGTGCACCAGCTCTAAACTCCGCGACTCGCCTCGTTACCTTCATGTGCCGATGGCAGAAGCATACCACTACTGCGTGCCGACATCTGTCGCACCATTGGCATCGCGCCCTACAGACGCATCTCATGCTCAAGTTCAGTCAGGCTTTCCTGGAAGGAACGGCGCTCGAATACCCGCTTCATATAACGTTCGATCGACTCGGCATGCGAGCCAAGCTCGATACCGTAAACCGGCAATCGCCAGAGTATCGGCGCAATACTGCAATCCACCAGCGAAAATTCATCACTCAGGAAAAACTGCTTGGCATCAAACAATTCTACACTGGCCATGATGCTTTCCCTCAGCATCTTCTTCGACTTCGCACTCAGTTTGTTTTCACCGTCGACTTCGAACTCCTCGGCCAACTGGTACCAGTCTGTCTCGATGCGAAACAACGCCAACCGGAATTGTGCTCGCGTGACCGGATCCACTGGCATTAGCGGCGGGTGCGGGAATCGCTCATCCAGGTACTCAATAATGACACGCGAGTCATAAAGGACGAGATCGCGATCGACCAGCGTCGGCACGGTGTGATACGGATTCAGATCCATAAGATCTTCAGGCAAATCCGGGCCCTCGACACTGGCGATCTCGATATTGATGTTCTTTTCAGCTAGTACAAGTCGAGTCCGATGACTGTGTATGCAGGCAGGTCTGGAAAACAGTGTCATGACGGATCGTCTGTTGGCAATGACTGCCATTGTGCGCTCCCTTTGGAACGAAAATTTAGTTGGCTACGCGTATCGAAAATTCTGAAGATCGGGGGACGGGAAATGACCGTCACTTGATGACCGTCAGCTGATGTGTGTCAGCTGACGTCTTTCCAGATCTGCTTCTTCAACATGGATGCGACAACCAGAAAGACGGTCAGGTACATCAATACCCAGACTCCCAGCTTTCGGCGCGTCGACCGGACAGGCTCCGCGACGTACTCCATGAAGTTCACCGTATCGCGGACAAACGAATCATACTCCTCGGCAGAGAGTGATCCGGTTGAAAATGGCTCGAAATGTTCGAACACCCGCCCTTGCTTCGGGATTTCGTCAAACACAGCCTTCTGAAATCCCTGCAATTCCCAGAGTACGTGCGGCATGCTCGTGCCGGCAAGCACGATGTTGTCGACGCCGGTCGGGCTTTCCGGGTCCAGATAGAACCCTTTCAGATAGTTGTAGATGTAGTCAGTGCCGCGGGCGCGTGCCATCAGCGAAAGATCCGGAGGGGTCCGGCCAAACCACCTGGCGGAATCTGCAGCCGGCATTGACGCAAGTATGGTCTCAAAGGTCTTTTCGGCGTTGAACATCAGGTTTTCGATCACCTGGTCCTCGCTCAAACCAAGCCCTTTGGCCACGCTGTTGAATCGAACATAACGTGCCGAATGACAGCCCGAACAATAGTTCATGAAATTCCTGGCGCCGCGTTGCAACGAAACAATGTTGTCCACATCGTTGCCCGCCGGTTCAAGTTTCGCCCCGGCTGCAGCAAAAACCGGTGCGGAGAAAATCAGCGCCGCCAGCGCAGCAATGAACGTGCCTGCCTTAACCATGATAAACCACCCTGTCCGGCACAGGCTTCGTCTTGTCGATGGCCGTGTAATAGGGCATCAACAGGAAGAATCCGAAATACAGCACGGAGAAGATTCGCGCCATCAACACGTATTTGCCTTCAGCCGGTTGCACGCCGAGCCATCCGAGCACAAGAAAGCTGATCGCGAATATGCCGAGCGCCGATTTGTATATCCAGCCCCGATAGCGAATCGACTTTACACGGCAGCGATCGAGCCAGGGGAGAAACAACGGCAGCAGAACCGCGCCAGCCATTAAAATCGCACCCCACAGCTTGTTCGGCACGGCCCTGAGAATCGCGTAAAACGGCGTGAAATACCAAACCGGCGCTATGTGCTCCGGCGTTGCCATTGTATTAGCTGGTTCAAAGTTAGCGTGTTCCAGGAAATAACCACCCATCTCCGGAGCGAAAAACATCACGAATGAAAAAACCATGAGAAAAGCGATTATGTACACCAGATCTTTCGACGTGTGATAGGGATGGAAAGCGACGCCGTCAAACGGAATGCCGTCGGGGCCTTTGTGATACTTGATCTCTATTCCATCCGGATTGTTCGAACCTACATGGTGCAGCGCCACGATGTGTACGAATACCAACGCAATCAGTGCCAACGGCAGCGCAACCACGTGCAGGGCAAAGAAGCGGTTCAGTGTGATATCGGAGATCGAGTAATCGCCGCGAATGTATTCGACCAGCGTCTCACCGACGAACGGGATGGCGCCGAATAACGAGATGATTACCTGCGCGCCCCAGTACGACATCTGGCCCCACGGCAACAGATAGCCGGCAAATGCCTCGGCCATGAGCACGAAGAAGATCAGCATGCCGATAATCCAGATCAGTTCGCGGGGCTTCTTGTATGAGCCGTAAAGCATCGCGCGAAACATGTGCAGGTACACGATAATAAAGAAGAAGGAGGCGCCCGTTGAATGCATATAGCGAATGAGCCAACCCCATTCGACATCACGCATGATGTATTCGACCGACGCAAATGCTTCTGCCGACGACGGCTTGTAGTTCATCGTCAGAAAGATGCCGGTAACGAGCTGGATCACCAGAACTACCGTAGCCAGTACGCCAAAGATGTACCAGATATTGAAGTTCTTCGACGCGTAATACTCGGTTGCGTGAGCCTTCATCGTTTCCGTGAACGGAAATCGATCGTCGATCCACTTCATGAAGCCGCCCTTCGGCGTGCCTATTTCGGACTCGATTCGTGCCATTACGCCGCTCCCATCTCCGCACCAATCATAATGACGTCGTCTTTGATGAACCGATACGGCGGAACCCGAAGATTAGTCGGTGCCGGAACACCTTTATATACACGCCCCGCGAGATCGAACTTCGATCCGTGACATGGACAGAAGAATCCGCCATACCAGTCATCGCTCGGGCCAACCTGGAACTGCGGCAACGGCGCACATCCAAGGTGTGTGCATGATCCTTCGATGACCAGGTACTCCGGCTTGGCCGAGCGGTAGCCATTCACCGCAAACTCCGGCTGCTCGGAAACCTTCGAGTCAGGATCACGCAACAGGTCGTGTGACTTCGTCTGTTCCAATCGCCCCAGCATTTCCTCGGTACGTCGCACCACGAACACAAGCCGGCCACGCCACTCCACGCGGATCATTTCACCGGGTTCGAGGGATGCCAGCGGGACTTCGACGGGTGCACCAAGTGCCTGCGCTCGCGCGCTTGGCTTAAGTGATGAGAGAAACGGGATTGCCGCCAGGGCGATTCCCGCACCGCCGGTTACGGCGGTAGCCAGGGTAAGGAAATGACGTCTGTTGCGATCAACGTCGTCGGTCATCAGGCACTCCCATTTACACCGGTTTGTGGCGTCTTTTTTAGCTTTAGTTTCGAAAACTGATAGATTTGCAGCAGACCCGGTTTGCCGTCAGGATGGCGGATGGTTCGGGGCTGGGTGCGGAACCCGTGGCGCATTATACACAGGGCCGTTGAAAATTGGCTAGGCGCGGGCCCGCGATGGTCAAGCCGATCCGGTCCTGATTATTGCTAGGAAAAGAACTCCCGGAATACAACAGTGGCGCGACTAAAGCCGGTCCTCGTCTTTTTGCTTCAGTCGATCGTGGTCGGGCTGGCGGCGGCCTTTATCGCAGTATTGCTCAGACCACAGTTACTGCCATCGGTCGGCCAGCCCGACCTCGCTCCGCGTCCGGCCAGCTATGCGGATGCCGTCGCCATCAGCGCGCCGGCCGTTGCCAACGTCTACACACGCCGGCTTGTCCTTGCTCGCGGCGACGACGGTGCCGCAGACCGATATCGGACCAACACCAGTCTCGGTTCTGCAGTGGTCTTCGATGCGGATGGCTACCTGGTGACCAATTACCATGTCGTTGCCAACGCTACCGAAATCCGGGTGCAAATGGCGGACGGACGTATTGCGAGCCCCACGGTGGTGGGGGTCGACGCAGAAACCGATCTCGCGGTTCTTAAAGTCGACCTGGGCGAGCTGACAGCCATTCCACTCGGACGATCGGACCAGTTGCGAATCGGTGACGTCGTGCTGGCAATCGGAAATCCGTATGGCTTGTCGAAAACGGTCACCCAGGGAATCGTCAGCGCAACGGGGCGCGGTTTGCTGGGCCTCAATACTTTTGAGAATTTCATACAGACAGACGCTGCCATCAACGAAGGCAACTCGGGCGGTGCGTTGATCAACACTCTTGGAGAGCTGGTCGGCATAAACACGGCAGTCCTTGCACAGGACTCTGGCACCGAGGGGATCAGCTTCGCAATACCGGTCAATCTGGTTCGGGGTGTTGTCGATGAAATCAAGCGCCAGGGGCGAGTGATTCGCGGCTGGGTTGGACTCGAGCCGGATGAGCTGACCCGCGCAGAGGCCAATGCTCTGGGCATCGACACCGGCGCCGGCATCATCCTGACCAAGGTTATCGACAACGGCCCGGCGGCTCAGGCTGGACTGCTGCCCGGTGACGTAATTCTGTCGATCAATGGCGAGCCGATCCGGTCGCGACAGCAGGCCCTGCTGATTGTCGCTGCATTGGAGCCAGGCAATCGGGTTGAGCTCGACGCCTGGCGAAATGGCCAACGCTTCAGCGCAACCCTGACTGCGGCCGAGCGCCCGCCGGACGAGACCCCCTGAATCGCAAGCAGAACCGGAATCGCCAGGACTCCGGCAACGGCTGCAAACTATTTAGGTACTCGCTTGATCACCGCGCCCAGCTGACGCAACTTTTCCTCGATCCGCTCATAACCACGATCGACGTGATAGATACGGTCGACCAGTGTTTCACCTTCCGCAGCCAATCCCGCCAGCACGAGACCTGCTGAAGCGCGCAAATCCGTAGCCATGACTGGAGCGGCCGTCAGCCTGTCAACGCCGGTGCACACCGCAACATTGCCTTCGATGCGAATATTGGCGCCCATTCGCTGCAATTCGAGTACGTGCTGGAATCTGTTCTCGAAGATCGTCTCGGTTATGGTACCGACACCATCCGAAATGGCATTCATCGCGCAGAATTGCGCCTGCATGTCCGTGGGGAACCCTGGATAGGGCATGGTCTTTATGGTCACGGCATGGGGCCTTTTGCCGTGCATATCGAGTTCGATCCAGTTCTCTCCGGTTCTGATCTCCGCACCGGCCTCCGTCAGCTTGATCAGGACTGCCTCAAGATCTTCCGGTGCAGCGCGTTGCAAGCGAATTCGCCCGCCCGTCATAGCTGCTGCAACCAGGTAAGTGCCAGTTTCAATCCGATCGGGCAGCACCTCATGACGAGTACCGCCCAGAGCGTCAACCCCGATTATCCTGATCGTACTGCTGCCGGCGCCAGTTACCTTTGCACCCATGCCATTCAGAAATTTGGCAAGGTCGACAACTTCGGGTTCCCTCGCGGCATTTTCCAGCACTGTTTCGCCGTCGGCGAGAGTGGCGGCCATCATCAGGTTCTCCGTTCCTGTCACGGTGACCGTGTCGAATACGATGTGGGCGCCCTTCAGTCGTTTGGTCCGTGCCTTGATAAAGCCATTTTCGACCACAACTTTTGCACCCATTGCCTGCAAGCCCTCGACGTGCAGATTGACCGGCCGCGCGCCGATGGCGCATCCGCCAGGCAAAGAGACATCGGCCTCGCCGAACCTGGCCAGCAGCGGCCCAAGCACCAGAATGGACGCCCTCATTGTCTTGACCAGCTCGTATGGTGCACGGCGGATCGGAACTTCACGTGCATCAGCCTCAACGTTCAGCCGCTCGTCGAACGTTACAACGACGCCCATGCTTTGCAGCAAGGTAATGGTTGTCGCGACATCCTTGAGTTGCGGAACATTGCCGACCGTGACCGGCTCCGACGCAAGCAGCGTGCCGGCAAGAACCGGCAAAGCAGCATTCTTCGCGCCCGAAATGCTGATTTCCCCGGCCAGTGGGATGCCACCCGTTATCAGTAACTTGTCCAATTGACTGTCAGACCTTTCCGGCCGTCTCCAGATCGCGCCATTCCTCGGGCGTGTGTGCACGAATGGCCATTGCGTGTATTTCGTTTCCCATCAGTTTGCCAAGGCACTGATAAACCATTTGATGCCGTGCGAGCGGCCGCTTGCCGGAAAAAAGTTCGCTGACTATTACGGCTGTGTAATGCGTGTTGTCATCACTTGTCACCAGCACGCGCGCCTTCGGGAGCCCGTGCTCGATAAGACTGCTTACCTGTTCGGGTTCCATTTTTCACCTCGGCGGCCCAGTCCGCGTACGAAGTGTAACAAAAGCCGCCCCAAAGCCAGTGCCTGACCAATCAGGTATCATTAATCACTTATATAGTGTTGCAAAACGTTTAGAATCACGCAGGAACGCTTTGCCCGGAGGCGAATTGGCCAAAGACCTTACAGCGGATGAACTCATCAAACTGGCCGGGCGCGTGCTGGACATAGAGGCCCGCGCCGTTGATGGAATAAAGTCGCGGCTGGACCAGTCCTTTGCCAAGGCTTGTGCGTTGTGTCTGCAGACCGAAGGACGGGTGGTTGTCACCGGCATGGGCAAGTCCGGTCATGTCGGCGGAAAGATCGCTGCAACACTTGCAAGCACCGGTACGCCATCCTTTTTCATGCACCCCGCCGAAGCGAGTCACGGCGATCTTGGCATGATTACGCGACAGGACCTGCTGCTCGCCGTGTCCTACTCGGGCGAAACGCAGGAGATCATCACGATCCTGCCGTTGGTTAAAAGAATGGGCGCAAGATTGTTGTCGATGACCGGCCGCAAGGAGTCGACGCTCGCGAAAGCTGCAGATGTGCATCTTGACGTCAGCGTCAGTGAGGAGGCCTGTCCATTGAATCTGGCTCCGACTGCCAGCACTACCGCCACTCTCGCAATGGGCGATGCACTTGCGGTCGCTTTGCTCGAGTCGCGCGGCTTCACCGCAGAGGATTTTGCGCTGTCACATCCCAGTGGCAGCCTTGGCAAGAAGCTTTTGCTGCGCGTTGAAGATGTGATGCATAAAGGGAAGGAAATCCCGGTTGTGCGCGAAAACGTCAATCTCAGTGACGGCCTCATGGAGATGTCGCGCAAAGGCCTGGGCATGACCGGGGTTGTCAACAACAAAGGAAAACTGGTCGGTGTGTTCACCGATGGCGACCTGCGTCGAGCGTTGGACACAGGCATCGACATACACAAGACCAGGATGGAGTCAGTGATGCATCGCGGCGGCATAGTCACCAGCCCCGACACCATGGCCGCTGCCGCGGTCCATACCATGGAGGAAAACAAGATTACAGCGCTGCTGGTTGTCGACGATAGCGGTCACCTGATCGGCGCACTAAATGTTCATGATCTGTTTCGCGCCGGTGTCATGTGAGCAAGCTGGTGTCGAAATCACGGGGGCGCCTTTCAGGGATCCGGCTGGTTGCTTTCGATGTTGATGGCGTATTCACCGATGGTCGATTCTATCTCTCCGATGCAGGCGTCGAAAGCAAGGCCTTTTGCACACTGGACGGTTTTGGAATCAGAAAGATGCTCAAGGCCGGCATTCAGGTTGCTGTCATCAGCGGTCGCAAATCGCGTGCGGTCGAGATTCGCATGCAGGAACTTGGTGTTCCGCATGTCGCTCTGGGTTGTGCAGACAAGGTTCAGGCATTCGAACGTGTCTGCGACTCCCTCGGCATAAACAAGTCCGAATGCGCCTACGTTGGCGATGACATTCCGGATCTGCCCCTGCTGCGGCAGGTCGGATTTTCTGTGGCCGTTGCGAACAGCGTTGCCGAAGTCCGCCAGGTGTGTGATTACACGACAACGGCTGCGGGCGGCTACGGTGCGGTTCGCGAAGTCTGTGACATGATTCTCGGCGCGGCCGATCACCAATGAGCCTGCGGCGCATTATTGGCCTCACTTTGCTGCTGACGGCCGCATTCGGCAGCTGGTATCTGTCTCAATCGCTTGCGCAACGAACAGCATCACATGCGACAGCCGACGCAGACCACGATGGATTTTACCTGCGCGCAGCCAAGGTCCTTGGTACCGATGACGACGGTGCCCTGCTCTATCGGATAGAGGCAGAGTACGCCGAGCAGCGTGGCCCTTCGGAGATCGAGTTTCAGAACGTCAACATTCATTATGCATCGGTGTCGAACGTACCGTGGACTCTGGTGGCCGATCACGCGTCGATCGGCGAGGATCAAAAACGGGTAACCTTGACCGGGAACGTGATGGCAGTAAGCAACGAGGGTTTTTCGGGAGACGTCACCGAGATTCGCACGCAATACCTTGAATTTGAGCCTGATACCTACGTCGCACGGACAGAAGAGCGGGTGCAGATCCGCATCGGAACGCGCAGCCTCACGGCAACCGGCATGCTAGCATTGCTCCAGGAAAACCAGCTGCGTCTGGAGTCTAACGTGAGCGGAAAATTCGTTCCCTGATGTCTTCCCTTGTTTGCCGATCTGACTCGATTAGAGTGCACGTCGCCTGTGCACTCGCCGCATTCATGACACTGTTGATGTCTGGCAACGTGCCCGCACAGACAAGCGACTTGCGTCTGCCGATATCTCTGGACGCAGACTCGACAGACTATGACGGCAAGAGCTCCATGCTGATGTTTCGCGGCCTGAAGCTGACGCAGGGCACCATTGGCATCGAGGCCGATGAGGGGCGCGCAAGCAAACTCGACTTCGAAGACAGTGTCTGGCAATTCGCGGGCAACGTCATCATTGATACCGACAAGGGACATATCGAATGCGATGCTGCGGACCTGAAGTTTACCGGGCATCAGCTGAGGCGAGCCACAATTACAGGGTCGCCCGCAACCTTCGAAAGCCTACGGCCGGAGAGCGAGGAAAAAACCATAGCGGAGGCCGCGCGGTTGACCTATGACTTTATCGCCGGATCTATCGAATTTTCTGGAAATGCAATCATTTCTGAAGGCGGCAACAAGATTTCCAGTGAGTATCTGGTCTACAACATCGCCGAACAGCGCATCAAGGCCCAGTCCGGTGGCGATGAAGGACGTCGGGTCAAGATTACCTATACACCAAAGGACGACGAAGAGTCGTCAGAAGAAGCCCGGCCTGCTGAAGAGCCTGACAGCAGCGAGCCCGCCGAAGAACCTGGCAGCAGCGAACCGCCTGCAGAACCTGACAGCAAGGAGCCTGCGGCAACACCGCAAGACAACAAGAGTCCCGACGACCTTGAAAGCACCGCGATCCCTGAGGCCCCTGCAACCAGCGACACTCCATGAGCATTCTCAGCGTTCAGGATATTGCCAAACGTTACAAGTTTCGCGAAGTCGTCAAGAGCATCTCGCTGGAAATCAACAGCGGTGAAGTCGTCGGATTGCTTGGACCCAACGGCGCCGGGAAGACAACCGCGTTTTACATGATCGTTGGTCTCATACCCTGCGATCGCGGTCGCATATTGCTCGACGGCCAGGATTTGACCGCATTCCCCATGCACCGCCGCGCAAGAATGGGGCTTGGTTACCTGCCACAGGAAGCATCGGTATTCCGCAAGCTGACTGTCGAGAAAAACATTCTGGCAATTCTTGAAAACCGTTCGGAACTCGACCGCGCCGGGCGCGAACAGGAACTTGACCAGTTGCTCGACGAGTTGCATGTCGGCCACGTCCGCACGAGCTTAGGCATCAGTTTATCGGGTGGCGAGAGGCGCCGGGTCGAGATAGCACGTGCGCTGGCTGCCAAGCCACGCTTTGTATTGCTGGACGAGCCATTTGCCGGCGTCGACCCGATTTCGGTATTGGATATTCAACGCATAATCAGACATTTATGCGACCGGAAGATCGGTATCCTGATTACCGACCATAATGTGCGGGAAACCCTCGGAATCTGCTCACGAGCCTATATACTCAATGATGGCAGCCTGATCGCATCCGGGCCGCCGGACGAGATCCTGAACAACCAGCATGTCCGCGAAGTGTATCTCGGACAGGAGTTCAAACTCTGAAGCATAATTGCAACCCCCAAACAGCAGATCGCCGTTGAAAATGACCGCAAGATACCTGATCAAGCTGAGTATCCGGGACTCGCGAGGCAATTGATGCTGAAACCCTCGTTGCAACTCAAGCTCGGGCAATCGCTTACGATGACGCCACAACTGCAGCAGGCTATTCGCCTGTTGCAGTTGCCGGTGCTCGACCTGAACGCACAGATTCAGGAAGCGCTCGAAGAAAACATCATGCTCGAAATGGAGGAATTGCCAGGCGCTCCTACAACAAGCTCTGATACCACTGCCGAGATCGAAACGATCAAAGCCGAAGACAGCTGGCAAACCAGCTCGATGGAACGTATTCAGGATGGCGGCTGGAATGGCGAAATCATCGGCAATAACGACATTGCCGACGAGCGAGGTCAGACCCTCCACGAACACCTTTTGTGGCAGCTCGAACTCGAGAATTTTACGCCCCGGGAATCGGTCATCGGCGAGGCCCTTATTGACGCCATCAATGATGACGGATACCTGGTGGCAGACCTGGAAGAGATCCGCAGCTGGATATCGGAAGACGCAAGGGTAACCGTCGATGAAGTGGAGCAAACCCTGCGAAAGATCCAGCGCATGGATCCGGTGGGGGTCGGCGCACGATCGCTGTCGGAATGTATCGTTCTGCAGCTTGCACAACTGGACGAATCCACACCCGGACTTGCAACAGCAATACGGCTGGCGGAAAACCACCTGGATCTGGTTGCAAGCCAGCAATACGCGGAAATCCGGCGCAGCCTCAGGACCTCGGAAGGTGACCTCGACATAGCCCTCGCACTGGTACGAAGTTGCCATCCGAAACCTGGTCTTTCAGTCAGTGGAGCTGCCACCGAGTACGTGGTCCCGGACGTTTTCGTACGCAAGATCGACAATCGTTGGCAGGTCGAGATCAGCGCTTCAGGGATCCCGAAACTTACCGTCAATCAGCAGTATGCGAAGTTGTTGCGCGGCAATGGTGATCACGCTGTATTGAAGACACAATTGCAGGAAGCGCGCTGGCTGGTGCGAAGCCTGGAAATTCGAAACGAAACATTGCTTAAGGTGGCGACCACCATTGTCGCACGCCAGCATGAGTTTCTGGATCATGGCGATGAGGCTATGAAGCCGCTAGTATTGAAGGACGTGGCAGAAGCGATCGGCATGCATGAATCGACCATTTCCCGCGTAACAACAAATAAATACATGCACACTCCGAGAGGAGTATTTGAATTTAAATACTTTTTCTCGAGCCATCTGTCGACGGTAGACGGAGAGGACCAATCATCAACGTCAGTTCGAGCGAAAATCAAGAAGCTCATCGGCGCCGAGAATCCCGCGAAACCGCTGAGCGACAGCAAACTCGCAAAAATGCTGGCCAAGGAAGGAATCACGGTAGCTCGTCGCACGGTCGCGAAATATCGCGAATCGTTGAAAATCGCCTCATCCAGCGAACGCCGGGTAAGAGATCCCAGGTAAGTGAGTTCGTCGCAAGCACTGAATAGGAGGGTCTGAGGAATTCTTGAACCCCAACAGGGCTGAAGGCACTGCTCCGAAGGCAGGCCTGAACTTCATAGCTGGCAGTTTATCGACAGGAGAAGATCATGCAATTGAGCGTTACCGGCCATCACATCGACGTAACAGATGCATTGCGCGCATATGTTGTCAACAAAATAGAGAAGATCGAGCGACATTTTGACCTGGTTTCAGACGTGCATTGCGTGCTGAAAGTTGAAAAACTCAGGCACACGGCTGAGGCAACGGTCAATGTCAATGGCGGAAAGCTGTTTGCGGATGCCACTGAAGAAGACATGTATGCGGCTATCGATGTGTTGGTCGACAAGCTCGACCGTCAGGTAAGAAAATACAAGGAAAAGCTTGGGGATCATCACGCAAGAGATGCCAACAAGCGATCATTTGATTAATACCATTCGGTCCGGCAATTGAACCGGCGCCACCATGCATTGCGACAATTGCTGTGAATCTTCACAGCTACAGGACTGGCAGCGTCAGTCGGCTTCACTATGTTTCCCGAACAATTGATCAAGCCTGAAAATGTACTGTGCAATGCCCGGGCGCGCGGCAAAAAGCACTGTCTTGAGATTCTCAGCGAGTTGCTTGCTCAATCCAGTCCCGATATCGCCAACGAGGAGATCTTCTCAAGGCTGATCGAGCGCGAACGCCTTGGAAGCACCAGCCTTGGCAGGGGCGTCGCGTTTCCTCATTGCCGCGTGTCCGGCGCTACTCAAAGCGCCGGCGCACTCATCAGGTTGTCCGAATCCGTCGATTTTGACTCAGGCGATGGTGACCCGGTTGATCTGGTTTTCGGCCTGATGGTTCCCGAGACTGTCGACAAGAGCCATCTCGACGACATCAACTGGATCACATCCTGTCTTGACGATGAGGCGTTGCGCAGCAGCCTGCGGGACGCCAACAACAGTCGTGCGCTGTATGAGAATTTCATCGCGGGTTTCAGGCGGCTTGCTGCCGAATCGGGGGAGTCGCAGCTGGGGCAGTTTGGCAATATCTACCATCGCGTATTGAAGAACAGAAAGTCACTTTGACAGCAAAAGATGAAATGAGGCTCATTATCGTCAGCGGTCTTTCCGGATCAGGGAAGAGCGTGGCGTTGCATGTGCTCGAGGATCTTGGCTATTACTGTATCGACAACATGCCTGCTGCGCTCCTCAAGTCACTGCTGCAGGAAGTAACGCGAACGCGCGAGCAATCCGGGTCGCTGGTTGCCGTCGGCGTCGACGCGCGAAACCGGAAGAGCGATCTCGAAGCCCTGCCCGGGGTAATCGCCGAACTGCGGCAAAACAAGATTCAAACTGACTTGTTATTCCTGCAGGCGAGCGATGAAATATTGCTCAAGCGATACAGCGAGACGCGGCGACGTCACCCTCTGGCCGTGGATGGCCTTGAATTGCGGGCGGCGATTGCGCGCGAGCGGGAACTGTTGGGTCAAATCATCAATGCTGCTGATCTCGTCATAGACACGTCGCGTACCAGTATTTATGAGCTGGCGGATGCTATCCGTGAACGGGTGAATCGTCGCAAGCCCAACATGCTGTCGGTGCTGATCGAATCTTTCGGCTACAAGCACGGTATTCCAGCGGACGCCGATTTCGTTTTCGATCTGCGCTGCCTGCCAAACCCTTACTGGGAGCCGGAACTGCGCAAACTCACCGGCAAAGACGCCGCCGTACAAGCCTTTCTTGACAAAGAACCACAGGTTCAACAGATGTTTGAGGACATTCTGGCTTTCCTCAGCCGCTGGATTCCCCAATACGTCAGCTTTCACAGAAGCTACCTGACAGTGGCGCTGGGCTGCACCGGTGGCCAGCACCGATCTGTCTACATGACTGAAAAACTCGCTGCACAGCTTCGCCAGCTGCACGATCCCGTACTTACCCGCCACAATGAGATTGGTGCACCGGAATCCCGGCCGGACTGACGAACCCGGTCAGCCTTTGCCGCGCCGATCGTACCCCTGGTCCGGCGATGGCATGCCGAAATCGTTCCGTCAGAGACTGCCGAGGTCCCTTTGCACCCAATCCGGTGCGAACAGCCTGGGCACATCCTTGCCGGTAACGAATGCCAGCAGCTGTTCCCGGACCTTCATCGCGTCGTTGTATCCGAGCCGGATCAATTCGCGGGTGTAAGACTGCTCGAACAGCAGGTAGCTCAAAAGTCGACCTTCACTCCGGCCACGGCCACCGATTCCCCGGAGCAAGGCGCGCACTGGTCGCGGCATGGCCTTGCGATACTCGAGTGCCATTTCGCGCAGATCACGACTTGGTACAACAATCATTGTGTCAATTGGGCGCATCAGCGCAGACACGCCACCACGCTGGTCCGGATCTATCGAATCGATGAGCTGATTGATGCGTGTCATGCGTTCGAGATCAGAGTATAGGCCGTCCAGAAACAGGGTATCCAGCATGTAGCCCGCAATCTGCAGGAAGCTCGGAAAAGCGGCTGGGCATTCGGGGCTGCCTGGAGGGTCCGCAGTTTCATCGCGGACTCCCACAACGAGAATCCGGTCTGCGCCCAGGTGAATCGCGGGACTCAACGGTGTTGCCTGGCGCATGGCACCGTCCCCGAAGTATTCGCCCCTGATGCAAACCGGTGGAAAAATCATGGGGACGGCAATGCTGGCCATCAGGTGATCCAGATGTATCTCGGTGCTGATGCCGCGCCTGCGCGTTCGTGCCCATGTCTTGCGATCAGGCTCGGCCTGGAAAAAAGTAATTGACCTGGCGGAACCATAACTGGCAGCGGTGACTGCAACCGCGTGCAAATACCCCTTTTCGATGGACACCTGTATCCGCGGGAACCGAATATTGCGGCTCAGCAGTTCAACCAGCGGCGAATTGTCCAGTAACGATCGCGGCACACCGACAAGGTACCCGCCAAGTACAATGGCCGTGAGCCAATGCAGGCTGCTCTTCAGCATGGTCCAGCTGTCAGTCCGGAAAACCTGTTCACTGCGAAAATTGCTCCAGACCGTTTCGAGTTCGGCGACAGCGACGTGGAATCGCCGCGCCTTGCTGGCCAGCACCACTGAATTGACCGCGCCTGCTGACGTGCCGCTGAGGACCTGAAATGGACTGACAGCCCCGGGTGGAAGGATCTCTGCAATTGCCTTGAGGACACCAACCTGGAAGGCCCCTCTCGCGCCACCACCGGGCAATACCAGTGCGGTTTTCCGGACTTCGGGGTGATTTTTCATTCTTTAGGCGTATTATAGTGCGCGCGGCGGTTTGCTGATTCCGCTATCTGAACACGTTCCTGCCGCCAAAGCGGCAGGCAATCGAGGAATTTATACATGTATAGTGTTTCGTCGTCCAAGTGGTCGCTTTATTTCGTGCTCTCGATGATGCTGGCGGGAGCAAGTCCGTCCATCGCTGATGACCTGGCCGCCGGTCAGCCAGCGCCTGATTTTGAGTTACCGGATCAGAGTGGACAACTGCATTCGATCGAAGACTATCGCGGTCAATGGGTGGCACTGTACTTTTACCCGAAAGATGACACCCCTGGCTGCACGACCGAAGCATGCGAGTTTCGCGACAATATTTTTGCTTTCAAGAACCTGAACTGCCAGATCATCGGCGTCAGCCTGGACGACGAGTCCTCGCATAAGGGATTCGCAGAAAAATACAGCCTGCCGTTCCCGCTGCTCGCAGATTCCAAGGGCACGACAGCCGATGCATACGGGGTCAAGGCCAACATGTACGGTATGACCGTCGCCAAGCGCCAGACCTTTCTCATCGATCCTGAGGGCCGCATCGCCAAGCATTACGCGACAGTCGATCCGGAGACACACTCGGCCGAATTGCTAGCCGATCTCGAGGCGCTGACTAAAAACTAGATACGGTATCTCAGTGTAGCCGGCGAATACCGTCGTCCAGGCCGCTTACCGTCAGCGGAAACATCCTGTCGTCCATCAGTTCGCGAGTCAGTTTGATCGAAGGCGTGAAGTCCCAGCGCTGTCGCGGTTCCGGGTTGAGCCAGATCGCTTTCGGGTAGGTCTTGAGCAGCCGCCTGATCCACACTGAGCCCGCCTCTTCGTTCCAGTGCTCGACGCTTCCGCCGGGGTAGACGATTTCATACGGGCTCATGGTTGCGTCGCCGACAAAGACCAGCTTGTAGTCGGATCCGTACTTGTGGGTTATCTGCGAGGTCGGGATTTTCTCGGCGTGCCGGCGCCGGTTGTCTTTCCACATGCTTTCATAGATGAAATTGTGGAAGTAAAAATACTCGAGGTGCTTGAATTCGCTCCGGGCTGCCGAGAACATCTCTTCGCATACACGAACGTGATCGTCCATGGAGCCACCGATATCAAGACACAACAACACTTTGATAGCGTTGTGCCGCTCGGGGATCATTCGTATATCAAGTAGTCCGGCATTGCGGGCTGTCTTGTCGATTGTGTCGTCCAGGTCGAGCAGATCAGCGGCGCCTTCCCGGGCGAATTTTCGAAGCTTGCGAAGCGCCAGCTTGATATTGCGGGTTCCGAGTTCAACCTGATCATCGAGGTTACGATACTCGCGACGATCCCAAACCTTGGCAGCGCGCCGGTTTCGCGAACCCTGCTGGCCAATGCGCACACCTTCGGGATTGTAGCCATACGCCCCGAATGGCGAAGTACCGGCCGTACCGATCCATTTGCTGCCGCCTTCGTGGCGCCCCTGTTGTTGGTCCAGCCTATCGCGCAAGGCCTCCATCAGTTTTTCGAAACCGCCGAGAGCCTCGATTCGTGCCCGTTCCTCTTCTGACAATAACAGCTCCGCCTGCTTGCGCAGCCAGTCCTCGGGCACGTCCTGTACCAGGGCCCGGAACGCGTCCTCGACCCCATGAAAGTGCGCCGCAAACACCTGGTCGAAACGATCGAAAAGGGTTTCATCCTTGACCAGGCAAGACCGCGACAGGAAATAGAAATCGTCGACGCTGGTACCGGCAACACCGGCCTTCAGAGCCTCGAGAAGCGTCAGCAACTCGGTGATTGACGGCTTGATACCGCCTTCCCGAAGCATGAAAAAGAATCGCGTCAACACCGCAAGGGGACCGGACTTACTGAGTACGCGAACGGCGATCCAGGAAAACCAACTGTTCGAACAGGTGCACATCCTGTTCGTTCTTCAAAAGTGCTCCGTACATGGGCGGAACGGCTTTTCGGGAATCATCGCTGCGCAATGCCTCCGGAGATATGTCCTCGGCCAGCAGCAGCTTGATCCAGTCAAGCAATTCGGAGGTCGATGGTTTCTTTTTCAACCCGGGAACGTCCCTGATCCTGTAGAACGCCTCGAGCGCTTCACGCAGCAGGTTTTTTTTCAATTTCGGAAAATGCACGTCGACGATCCTTTCCATCGTTTCCTTGTCTGGAAACCTGATGTAATGGAAAAAGCAGCGTCGCAGAAACGCGTCCGGCAGCTCCTTTTCGTTGTTGCTGGTAATGATGATGATCGGACGATGCCGTGCTTTGACAAGCTGCTTCGTTTCGTAGACGAAGAACTCCATCCGGTCGAGCTCTTGCAGAAGGTCGTTGGGAAATTCGATATCCGCCTTGTCGATCTCATCGATAAGCAGCACCGGCCGCACTGCAGACTCGAATGCATCCCAGACCTTGCCCCTGACAATATAATTCGAGATGTCATGCACACGGTCATCACCAAGTTGTGAATCTCGCAGCCGGGCGACCGCATCGTAGTCGTACAAGCCCTGCTGGGCCTTGGTCGTTGACTTGATATGCCACTCGAACAGCGGATGTCCCAGCGCGGTTGCAATTTCGACAGCAAGTTGAGTCTTGCCGGTACCCGGCTCGCCTTTGACGAGGATCGGCCGCTGCAGGGTGACGGCAGCATTGACGGCCATCATGAGGTCATCGGTCGCTATATAAGTGCTTGTTCCGGTGAACTTTTTATCAGCCATGTGAGATTCCGTCGCTGGTTGCGCTGCAGTCCACAGTATCCCCGCAGCGCAAGGCGGCGACAAGTGCGCGGCGAAACGGCGCTGCGAAACGTGCGCGGCCTTCAGGGTGCTGCGCTGGTCAGGGTCAGAAGGTGCACGGTATCGCCCGGAAGAAACGGCGTTGCACGCCCCTGCGCCCAGTCATCATGCCCCGCACGGTAAAAGTCCGACATCGGGTGTCCACTCTGTCCAGCCGGCATGTGCAGGTAGCCATTTTTTTCGTCCCCGGGCGAAACAGCGAATCGCTCCGAAGGACCGAAATCGGGACTCATGACCCGTGGCATGTTCGAGTCACCGTCGAGGGGCTCCGGCGACATGTCCAGCCATCGAGAGAAAACACTGACTGAGCGGCTCAGCGGATGCCGGATCCTGGCAATGTTTCGCTCACCCCAGCGGCGTTGTTCGAGTCCACCGTCGAAGTTCTGTTCGAAATAGCGAATATTCCTGTCAACGGCTTCCAGCATCAATGCGTGCCAGCTGTCGAAGTCATTGGAGAGCAGATGTGCAGGTTGCTCATTCACCAGCGCCCACAGTGGTCCCTCGAACTGGTTGCTGATGCGCAGTTCGACCTTTTCCTCATAGGCATCGACAACCGGCTGCATCAGCATGTCGAATACCATCTGCCGAACTTCCATGCGAAAGCCTCGGACCAGCCGGTAACCTGCTGAATCGGCTGACGCGCGTGGCAACCAGTCCTCTGCAAGCTCACGATAAAGTTTTCGCTGGGAATTCGTGGCAACGGCCTCTTCATCCAGCACGGACAGCAGCAGGTCGCGCCACGGCGTCAGGAACAGAGCCCGATCGTCGAGCTGGATGGCCAGCATGTCCCTTGCGTCGAACAGCTCCCGGGCGAACAGCTTGTCGCGTATCTGTGCGGCGCGGGCGCCGAGGTCATAACCGCCGTTGCCTATCTTTTGCAGCGCGTCGCCGTCGACGACACGCGCATTCGCCGTCCAGATTCGTCCAACCGGCGGGTTGCGGACCCGCGGATACTCTTCGACAGGCAGCCAGCCGGTCCATCCGTCACCTTCGCTCCAGTCAGCTGGCAGACTCGCATCGTATGCCGTTCGCTGCGGAATTTTTCCTGCGATGGTCCAACCGATGTTCCCGGCATCGTCGCCGCAAACAAAGTTCTGCGGTGGTATGCCAAGACGGTTCGCAACATCCATGGCCGCATCGATCGTTGCCGCGGTTTCCAGCCCGAGATGCAGCAGATTGACGGCATCTTCCTTGTGCGCAATCCAGCTGACGGCGATCTCACCATCGGGCCAGGCTATATCGTCAATAACTGGACCCCAGCGCGTCTCCCTGACCAGCAGCGTGACGTCGTCCGCGCCTTTCACAACGATAGTCTCGCGAAATTCCTGAAAAAGAAGATCGCCATCCACTGTGCGATAAGTGCCCGGTTCGGCCCCGGGCCGCACGATTACTGCATCGGACCAGTCGCCATAACTGTTGGTGAATGCCCATGCGACCCGGCCGTTGCTTCCGGTAACGACTGCCGGCGTGCCCGGCAAGGTGACCCCGGTTATGTCGCGCGGTTCCTCCCGCGCCTGATCGCCCGTTTGCACCAGCCGCGCACGGTAGAAAACATTGGGCACAGAGAGTCCGAGGTGCATGTCATTGGCAACAATGGCCCTGCCGTTGCGGCTCAGGGAACCCGCAACAGCCCAGTTGTTGCTCCCGGCCAGCATCTCGTCAGTTGCCAG
>JAHKKM010000070.1 GCA_020027645.1 Pseudomonadota bacterium | reverse complement strand
TATTGCGATGACAGTAGGCTCAATCCCGCCACAGGCACGCACCTGCTGCCTGCATGCGATCCAGCATGGCCTCGTGTGCCGCTCGTTCTTCATCGTTTGCGGGGATGACGACAAACTGCACGTCGCTTCGCCGCTGGCGTGCGGCGCTGTCCTCTTCGCGTGCGATGTCGTTGTTGCGATCGGCACTGAGTGAGAGCGCGGCCTGGCCACCGGTCATCGCGAGATACACGCGTGCCAGCAATTCGGCATCGATGAGCGCACCGTGCACGTCGCGCTTCGATGCATCCACGGAATACCGCTTGCACAGCGCATCCAGGCTGTTGCGCTGCCCCGGGTGCATCTGCCGCGCGAGTGCCAGCGTATCCAGCACCAGCGCGTGCGAGGAAATCAGGGGCTGCGGGTGCTGCATGAGATTGAGTTCGTGCTCGAGGAAGCCCACGTCGAACTCGGCATTGTGTATCACCAGTTCACCGTCGCGAATGAAATCGAGCAGCTCATCGGCAACCTCGGCGAAACGCGGTTGACTTTCAAGGTCCGCGCGACTGATACCGTGCACGCGCTCGGCGCCCTCGTCGATGTCGCGCTCAGGGTTCACCAGCCGGTGAAATTCGCGGCCGGTCAGGCGGCGATTGACGATCTCGATGCAGCCGATCTCGATGATGCGATGTCCCTGTGACGGGGACAGGCCGGTGGTTTCAGTGTCGAGGACGATTTGTCGCATAAGTCGATTACCTGCAATTGGCGTGACAGTAACCTTAATTCGAAATAGTAATTAAGGTTATTGTCACGCTGCTTCCATTCGAATTAAGGTTACTGTCACGCTAATTGCTGTCACGCTAATTGCAGTTGCTCATCAATGCCGCGGTTGGCCAGCGCATCCGCTTCTTCGTTGCCGGCGTTGCCGTTGTGCGCCTTCACCCATTTCCAGCGGACCTGGTGTTTCTCCCTGAGGCGGTCGAGCTCCTGCCACAGGTCCTGGTTCTTCACCGGTTTTTTCGCGGCGGTCTTCCAGCCCCGCTCCTTCCATGCCGGCAACCATTGCTCGATGCCGTCCATGAGGTATTTCGAATCGGTATGCAGCAGCACCTCGCGCGAACCGTTCAGTGCTTTCAGCGCCTCGATGGCAGCTGTCAGCTCCATGCGATTGTTGGTGGTCAATGGCTCGCCGCCATGCAGGGTCTTGCGCCGCTTGCCTGCGATCAGCAACACGCCCCAGCCACCGGGACCGGGATTTCCCCGGCATGCCCCGTCTGTGTAGATCTCAATGGTCCTGGTCAAAACGTATGTGACTGATTCGGCTGGTGGGTTTGACGAGCCCCGCGACCACCTGCGGCTGGGCGCGCCAGGGCTTGCGTATCTGGGTCAGTGTGTAGACGCGTTTTTGCGCGGTGAGCATATAGCATGCTGCCAACTCCGGCCAGAAGCGCTGCCCGCGCCGTTCCCAGTCGGGCGAACTTGCGCCGCGATTCCCCGGCAACGGCCAGCGAAAGAAATATCGCGACACGCCGTGAATACGCAGGTCGAGCAGGCGCAGCCAGTCGCTCAAGCGCCGGTCCGAAATCAGGTGACGCGCACCCGGCGGCAGCCCGGCGCCGGGCACCAGCCTCCGCAGTCCCCAGAGTCCACCCGGCTTGAACCCGAGCACCACAAGGTAGCCGTCCGAGCGCAGCACCCGGTGCACCTCGCGGAGGATTGCGTGCGGCCGCTCGCTGAAATCCAGCGTGTGCGGCAGCAACACGAGGTCGATGGAGTCACTGGCTACGGGCAGCCGGTGTGGCTCACCGTAAGCTCCCGGCCGGCTGTCGGCAGAACCGGTGAAGTCATCCGAAACGCAAACGCTGCGCTGCGTGCGGGTAAACCGGAGGAAGCAGCGAGCGTCGCCCCAGCGGCCGATCTGCAGGCACTGCTCGCCGAAGATGCCGTCGAAGGCCTCTTCGACGACACGCTGCTCCTGGGCCAGCAGAGCCTGCCCCAGCGGCGTGACCAGCCAGGCGCCGGCGTCGCGGCTTATCGAGCTGATCTTGTCCGGATGCTTATCGATGGCAGCCAATCCTCAAAAGCTGTGAACAGGTACTTGCAACGCGCTTTACGGTACGTAGGATAGCCCGATGTCCGTTCCAGATTCGAACATTTCCGGCCGAATTGCCGGGCACCTCACGCTTTTGCTGATGCTCGCAGCCGTGGTTGCACGGGCCGACTACTGGCCGTCCCCCGGCACCGTCACCGCCAGTTACCAGCCGAATCAGATTGCCAACGACCATATCTGGCTGGATCTCGACGATATCGAGCACCCGACCCTCGCTGCGGTGCCGGCCGAGCTGCCAGTTGAAAGCCCGGTAGTGAGCCCGCCAGAGAGCGCTGGCGACCTGCTGGCGTATCTGCGGGATGGCTTCAGCTTGTCACCGGTGATGAACGACCGGGTGCAGGCGCAAGTGAACTGGTTCCTGCGAAACCCCGAGTACCTGGAGCGCGTGTTGCTGCGCAGCCAGCGCTACCTGCCCTACATCGCCGCCGAGATCGAGCAGCGCGGCCTGCCGCTCGAGCTGGCACTGCTGCCGGTCGTCGAAAGTGCCTACGACCCGTTTGCCTACTCGCACGGCCGCGCCGCCGGGCTGTGGCAGATCATACCGGGCACGGCCCGGCGCTTCGGCATACGCCAGAACTGGTGGTACGACGGGCGCCGCGACGTCATCGATTCCACACGCGCTGCTCTCGACTACCTCGCGTACCTGCATGAGCTGATGCAGGGCGACTGGCTGCTCGCGGTCGCGTCCTACAACTCCGGCGAAGGCAATGTGCAGAAGGCAGTGCGGCAGAATCAGGGCAAGGGCCGCCCCAGCGATTTCTGGAATCTGAAATTATCCAAAGAAACAAGTAGTTATGTGCCAAAACTGATGGCCCTGGTGGAGATTGTCCGGGATCCGTCGGCGTTCGGCCTGACCCTGCCCGAGATCGCCAACAAACCACAGTTTGCCGCTACCGATGTCGGCGGTCAGCTCGACCTGGCGCTCGCGGCCGAGATCGCCGGCGTCGACATGGAAACGCTCTACTCTTTCAACTCCGGGTTCAATCGCTGGGCAACCGATCCGGACGGGCCGCATCGCCTGATCCTGCCGGTCGAGCATGTCGAGGATTTTCAGGCGGCCCTGCAGTCGGTGCCGCCGGCCGAACGCGTGCGCTGGCAGCGCCACAAGATCCGGCCAGGCGAAACCATCTCCGAAATCGCCGACCACTACAACACGCCGCTGGCATCGATTAAGAGCGTCAATGGGCTGCGCGGCAATACCATTCGTGCTGGCGACTACCTGATGATCCCGGTCGCTGCCAAACCGCTGTCCGATTACAGCCTGAGCGCCGACCAGCGGCGCAACGAGACGCAAAATCGCAGCCGTCAGGGTAACCGTGTCGATCACATCGTCGCCTCCGGCGACAGCTTCTGGTCGATCAGCCAGCGCTACGGTGTCGGCATGCAAGAGCTCGCGGCCTGGAACGGTATGGCGCCCAGGGACACCTTGTCGATCGGGCAAAAACTGGTGATATGGACCAACAGGGTCAGCGCGACAACGGCCAAGACCAGCGCCGCGACGACCCGCAAGCTGAATTACACGGTACGCAACGGCGACTCGCTGTACCTGATAGCCAACCGCTTTCGCATATCCGTGACCGACCTAGAACGCTGGAACAACATCGACAAAAACAATATTCTGCGACCAGGACAAAAGCTGACGATGTACGTCGACGTGACACGCCAGTCCAGCTGACAATTAAGGTGACAGTAACCCTAATTCACTCGAGCCACTTGGGTTGCCGTCGCCTGATCAAGGCTATTGAATTAAGGTTACTGTCACCTTAATTACGGGGAAGAAAAATGGGATTCATGGCTGGAAAGCGGGCGCTGATCGTCGGCCTCGCAAGCAATCGTTCGATCGCCTGGGGCATAGCACAAGCTTTTGCACGCGAAGGCGCGGAGCTCGCGTTCACCTACCAGAACGACAAGCTCAAATCGCGTGTGGAGGAAATGGCCGGCGAGCTGGGTTCGAAACTGACCTATCCTCTCGATGTCGGATCGGATACCGAGATCGACGCCGTCATGCAATGGCTGAAGAAGGAATGGGGAGGCTTCGAGGTGCTGGTGCATTCGGTCGGCTTCGCACCACGCGATCAATTGAGCGGCACCTACATCGAAAGCGTTACGCGTGAGGGATTCAAGATCGCGCACGACATTTCGAGCTACAGCCTGGCAGCGCTCGCCAAAGCAGCGTTGCCGCTCATGGAAAAACGCAATTCCGCCATACTCACGCTGACCTACCTTGGCGCCGTGCGCGCCGTGCCGAACTACAACGTGATGGGCCTGGCCAAGGCGAGTCTCGAAGCCAATGTGCGTTTCCTGGCGGCCGACCTCGGGCCGCGCGGCATCCGGGTCAACGGCATTTCGGCCGGTGCGATCAAGACGCTGGCGGCCGCGGGCATCAGCGGTTTCCGCAAGATGCTGGGGCACATGGAGCGGGTGTCACCGATACGCAGAAACGTCACGCCGGAGGACGTAGGCAATGCGGCTGCGTTTCTGTGCTCGGACCTGGCCGCCGGCATTGCCGGCGAGATCCTTTACGTCGACGGCGGATACAACATCATCGGCATGTACCTCGAAGACAGTTGAGGTCGGGCTCGCCTCTCAGGCGATCTGCCGCTGAAATTTATTATTGAAAACCGTCCGGCTCGGTCAGCGCGTCCTCACTTCGAACGATATCGGCTGCGCTTTCCAGTTGCAGGATGAAGGCCGTGTAATCGGCAATGCCGGATTGCCCCGCCAGCTTTTCCTTGCGCTGGTCGCGTTCGGCCAGCGGCACGTTTTCCGGGCGACCGGGCGCTACCGCATCGATACTGAAAACCGCGTAATCGCCCTCGGCGGTAACCGCCGAACCCGTACGCGGTTTGCCGGCCAGCGGCTTCTTCGCGCGGTAAATTGCTTCCAGTACCCGTTCGTCCAGATCTTCGTTCAGTCGGTTGATGACCTGGTAAGGACTTGCCACCGCTTCGACCGCGGCCGCGGCGTCAGCAAACGCCGCGCCGTCGCGGAGCGAGGCCTGCAGCGATTCGACACGACCCTGTACCAGGCTCCGGGCTTTCTCGCTGCGAACGGATTCGACGATCTGCTCGCGAACCTCCTCGAGCGATTGCCGCGTGGCTTCCTGGTGCCGGGTTACGCGCAACACGACGGAACGGTTGGCGTCGATTTCGATAATGTCGCTGATCCCACCCTCGCCCAGCACGCGCGGATCGAATACCGCGTCGATTGCCGCCTGGTTGCTGCCGAAGGGCTCGCCGCCGGAACGCGTGTAATCTTTCGCCGTCAGCATCTCGAGTCCGGTCGCCTGCGCAACAGCCGCCAGCTCGGTCGCCTCGAACAGGGCATCGGACACGGCCCGTAACTTTTCACGAAACGCAGTATCACCATAAGTGTCCCGCAACTCGCGCTCGAGTTCCGCTCTCACCTGGTCGAGCGGCAGCGGTCCGCCCGGCACGATTTCGTCAAGACGGACGATATGGAGGCCAAACTCGCTCGTGACCGGACCGCGAATCTCTCCCTTACTCATGGAAAAAATCGCATCGCCGAGCGCTCCCGGCATTTGCGACTGCACAATCAGGCCGAGGTCGCCACCCTGCGCTGACGTGCCGCCGTCCTTCGAATACTGGCGCGCCAGATCCGCGAACGGTTCCCCAGCCTGCGCCCGTGCCACCAGTGCCCGCGCCTGTTCGTTTGCGGCAGCCTCGTCGCCATCCAGCGTGATCAGAATATGGGATGCGCGGCGCTGCTCATCCTGCATGTATCGACCGGCGGATTCCTCGTAATGCTGCAGCAGGTCGGACTCGCTGATCGTTGCCTGCGCTGCCAGCAGGTCGCGACGAATCTCGAGGTACTCGAGATCGACGGTTTCAGGCAATTGAAACTCTGTCGGCCGCTCGTCGTAGTACTCCTGAATATCCGCATCGCTTACCTCGACGGTCTCGGCCACCTGCGAAATATCGAAAGTCGCCACAGCGACTCGCCGCAATTCCCCGTAGAGATTCAGGTAACGGCGAAACTCGGCCGGCGTGACAAAAGAAGTTGCGCCGATGCCACGCTGCAACTGCGACTGCCGCAGATTTTCTCGCTGGTTTTCTTCGAAGCGTTGCGGATCGATCGCGTTCTCGTCCAGCACTGCGTAATACCTGTCCTTGGAGAAACTTCCGTCGACAAAAAACGCAGACTCGCGTTGAATAACGTCGGCGACCATCTGGTCGGTAACCCGATATCCCTGCTTGGCGAGATACAGGTCGACCACCGTGTTGCGAATCAGGTTGTCGAGAAGATTGGACTTAAGCTGGCGACGGAAGTCGGCCGGCAATTCGCCATACTGCGCATATTGCTGCAATTGATTCTGGTAGGCGCTTTCCAGCTGCATGGTGGTTATGTCGACACCGTTCACCCTGGCAGCATTACTGGCGCCGGTGAAATCGTAGTTAATGCCGAAAAATATGAACGGCACACAGATGAGTGCCAGGATGGCGACGGCAAAGGTCCCGGTAAATCGTTCTCGAATGGTCTGCAGCATCAGCTTTGGTCTGTTGTTGGATGAATATTGCCGGCGACAACCGGCAACGAGGGTTGAATGGTATTGTGCAGCAAGCTTTTAAGGGCTCGGATAATACATGGCTCAAGCGCTTAATGCAGCCGCAAAACCAGTGGACGGGAATGATGCCCAATCCGCCCACGAACATGGATGTCTCATGGCGGGCCGGTGCGGATTGATCTTTAGTATCAAGCCTTGTAGCTAAGACCACTGCCGTTCGTCAGGACAAATAAAAACGGGGCCCCAATAGGCCCCGCGTTTATTTGTGGCGGAGTGGACGGGACTCGAACCCGCGACCCCCGGCGTGACAGGCCGGTATTCTAACCAGCTGAACTACCACTCCAATGGCTGGTGGGTGCTGAGGGGATCGAACCCCCGACCCTCGCCTTGTAAGGGCGACGCTCTACCAGCTGAGCTAAGCACCCGATCGCTCCGCGATGACGCCGTGAGCAGGCGTCATGCCGCGAAACAGACTTCGGTACGGATGTCAAAAAATCCAATAAAATCAATAGATTTCCTGACATCCAGAGCCGAAGGGCGCGCTAGTTTACGGCATCCTTCAGGGCTTTGCCAGCCTTGAAGCCGGGTACTTTGCTGGCCTTAATATGAATCGTTTCACCGGTGCGCGGGTTGCGTCCCGTGCGAGCTGCACGCGACTTCACCGTGAACGTGCCGAATCCCACCAACGAGACTGACCCGCCACTTCGGAGTGTCCGGGTCACGCTATCGAGTACCGCATCGACCGCTCTGGTTGCATCCGCGCGCGACAGATCAGCCGCACCGGCAACCGCCTCAATAAGTTCTCCCTTGTTCATGCGTGCACCTTTGCAATTTGTTTACGAATGTTATGCGGACGCTCCGCACCCCTGTTTGTTCGCCCGGAATAAAGTCGAACGAACCGTTTGCCTATCATCACACGTGGTTGACAATTTACCGGCAGATTCGCTCCAGGCAACGCCTGTAGCCCTTTGCAGGCAGGCGTAGCTTATACCAAGCGCCCAAATGAGCGTCAACAAAGCAGGTTTCGAGCCCCTTCCGGGTCAGTTGCAGCAGTTCAGTGCGCGCGCACGCGTTCGGCAGGATCCTGATCGCTGGCAGGCTTCGGCGCCTCGTCTTTCTTTTTCTCCGATTGCGTGTCGGGCAGCGGCATATGTTGCAGTGCGAGTTGCAAAACCTGATCGATCCATCTCACCGGAACAATATTCAGCTTGTCTTTGATGTTCTTCGGAATTTCGGCGAGATCCTTCTCGTTCTCCTGTGGAATCAGCACGGTGCCGATACCGCCCCTGTGTGCTGCCAGCAACTTTTCCTTCAGGCCGCCGATCGGCAGCACTTCACCACGCAAAGTGATCTCACCGGTCATGGCCACATCGCTCTTTACCGGCACATTGGTCAACGCCGAAACCAGCGCCGTGCACATGCCAACTCCCGCACTCGGACCGTCCTTCGGTGTCGCGCCTTCGGGCACGTGCACATGGACGTCGTACTTCTGGTGAAAATCGTCCTCGATGCCCAGCACCTTCGCGCGGCTGCGAACCACGGTCATCGCCGCCTGGATCGATTCCGTCATGACTTCACCGAGCTGCCCGGTGTGGGTCAGCTTTCCCTTGCCCGGCACGACAGCCGCTTCAATGGTCAGCAATTCACCGCCAACCTCGGTCCATGCGAGTCCAGTGACCTGTCCGACCTGGTTGTTCTCTTCGGCTTTGCCGTAACGGAAGCGTCGCACACCGAGAAAATGTACCAGGCCCTTCGGTGTCACCCGGATCATCTTCTGGCGCGGTTTCAATAACAGCGACTTCACCACCTTGCGACAGATCTTCGATATTTCGCGCTCCAGGTTACGCACGCCGGATTCACGCGTGTAATGCTGGATGATGTCGAGTACCGCAGTACTCGAGATCGACAACTCGCTTTCCTGCAGTCCGTTCTCTTTCATCTGTTTGGGAATCAGGTAGCGTTCTGCGATATTCAGCTTCTCGTCTTCCGTGTACCCCGGAATGCGAATGACTTCCATGCGATCGAGCAGCGGCGCCGGAATATTGAGACTGTTCGCAGTGCACACGAACATTACATCCGACAGGTCGAAATCGACTTCGAGATAGTGATCGCTGAATCCGGAATTCTGTTCGGGATCGAGAACTTCGAGCAGCGCCGATGAAGGATCGCCGCGGAAGTCCATGGCCATTTTGTCCACCTCGTCGAGCAGGAACAGCGGATTCCTGACTCCTGTCTTGGCGAGATTTTGTATGATTTTGCCCGGCATGGAGCCGATGTAGGTACGGCGGTGCCCGCGAATTTCCGCCTCGTCGCGCACCCCACCCAGCGACATGCGAACGAACTTCCGATTGGTGGCGCGCGCAATGCTCTGGCCGAGCGAGGTCTTGCCGACGCCGGGTGGGCCAACCAGGCAAAGTATCGGGCCCTTCAGCCGCCTGACGCGTTGCTGCACGGCCAGGTACTCGAGAATCCGTTCCTTGACCTTCTCAAGGCCATAGTGGTCTTCTTCGAGCACAGCCTCGGCACGATTCAGGTCGCGAAGCACCTTGCTGCGCTTCTTCCACGGCGCCTTAAGCAGCCAGTCAATATAATTCCGGACCACGGTCGCTTCGGCCGACATCGGCGACATCAGCTTCAGTTTGTTCAGCTCCGAAGTCGCCTTGTCTTTGGCTTCCTTGGGCATGCCGGCGTTGCCAATCCTCGACTCGAGGTCGGCCAGCTCATTCGGCGCATCTTCCATTTCGCCGAGTTCTTTCTGAATGGCCTTCATCTGCTCATTCAGGTAGTACTCGCGCTGGCTCTTCTCCATCTGTTGCTTGACGCGACCACGAATTCGTTTTTCGATCTGCAGCACGTCGATCTCGCCCTCGATGATGCCGAGGATCTGCTCCAGCCGGACCTTGATGTCCTGAATCTCGAGGATGCGCTGCTTTTCAGACAGTTTGAGCGCCATGTGCGCGGCAACGGTGTCGGCCAGCCGACCCGGCTGATCGATGCCCGAGAGGGAAGTAAGGATCTCGGGCGGCACTTTCTTGTTGAGTTTCACGTACTGCTCGAACTGGGCGATGATCGACCGCACGAGCACGTCGATTTCACGTTCGTCGTGACGGTCCTCTTCGGGCAGCGGGGTAACTTCGGCAGAAAAGTGGTTGCCGACAATGATCTTGTCGATGCGCGCACGTTCACCGCCCTCGACCAGCACCTTGACGGTACCGTCGGGCAGCTTCAGCAATTGCAGAATAGTTGCCAGTGTGCCGACGCCGTACAGATCTTCCGGCGACGGGTCGTCCAGGTCGGCTTTTTGCTGAGCAATCAGCAGGATCTTCTTGCCGACATTCATGGCGATATCGAGCGCGATGATGGATTTTTCGCGGCCGACGAACAGCGGGATGACCATGTGCGGGTAGACTACGACATCGCGAAGCGGCAAGACCGGGATGGCCGAAGCGGTCGCCGATTCATTCTGCGACTTTTGCGCCGGATCGATACTTCGGGTCTTTTCTGGGTCCTTTTCTGACACCGTTTGTCCTCACTCGTTAGGCCGGTAATCCTGCCAAAACCCGGCAGGACACCTGCTTGTCATCGATTCAGGGGTGGGACATGCGTCCAGGTGGCCAAATTTCAAGCCGCGCTGCGTAAATCCCGCAAGCTGGGCGCATCTGCGCTAGCGATCCGATCCAACTGAACGCCGCTGCTGTTCGATATTGACTGTCGGCGCTTCTTCCGACTCGTAAATGACGTAAGGCTTGGTCTCTCCGCTGACCACCGCCTCATCCAGCACGACCTTCTTCGCATTCGTTGCCGACGGCATGTCGTACATCGTCTCCAGCAGCACGCTTTCGAGAATGGTACGCAACCCGCGTGCGCCGGTCTTGCGTTTCATGGCGCGCTTTGCCACCGCGCGCAATGCATCGTCACGAAACTCGAGATCAACGCCTTCCATGTCAAACAGCTTGCGATACTGCTTGGTCAGCGCGTTCCTCGGTTCGATCAGGATACTGATCAGCGCCTCTTCGTCCAGCTCCTCGAGGGTAGCGACCACCGGCAAGCGCCCGACAAATTCCGGAATAAGGCCGAAACGGATAAGGTCCTCCGGCTCGACGTCGTTCAGCAGTTCACCGATGTTCTTCTGGTCGTCCTGTTTCTTTACGTCGGCGACGAACCCGATGCCGCTCTTGGATGAGCGGTCGCGAATGATTTTTTCCAGCCCGGCAAACGCGCCACCGCAAATGAACAGGATATTGGTGGTATCCACCTGCAGAAATTCCTGCTGCGGGTGTTTGCGGCCGCCTTGTGGGGGTACAGAGGCTATCGTGCCTTCGATCAGCTTCAGCAGAGCCTGCTGCACGCCCTCGCCGGATACGTCACGGGTAATCGACGGATTGTCTGACTTGCGCGAGATCTTGTCGATTTCATCGATGTAGACGATGCCGGTCTGTGCCTTCTCGACATCGTAATCGCATTTCTGCAAGAGCTTCTGAATAATGTTTTCGACGTCTTCGCCAACATAACCTGCTTCGGTCAGAGTGGTTGCGTCAGCAATGGTGAACGGCACGTTCAGCAGCCGGGCGAGCGTCTCCGCCAGCAAGGTCTTGCCGCAGCCGGTCGGACCGATCAGCAGAATGTTGGACTTGGCGAGTTCAACGTCCGTGCCGGTCTTGGCGCCGTGGGCAAGCCGCTTGTAGTGGTT
>JAHKKM010000249.1 GCA_020027645.1 Pseudomonadota bacterium | reverse complement strand
AGCCGCGATGCCGAACCGGGACACGATGTCGGCGCGGGCCAGCAATTCACTCCGCATATTCGGGCGACCGCGCGCAATCGCCGCTGGCAGGCCCGCAAGCGAGTCGTCCTGGTCGAGGATCACGACCTGCAGCGTGTCGTCTACATGGGTGACCGTCAGCGCATCCAGGTACATCCGCGTGTTGCTGACTTCGTCGGCATAGTACTGATCGGCGATACCGGTCGTATCGCCTAACGGCGTCAGGCGACTTATGCGGAACTTGAGGTTCTTGAAAAATGTCTGCCGCACACCCGCGGTATTCTTGGTGACGATCAGCAGATTGGTGTGCTTCAACCGCAAGCGCTCGACAAGCGCAGTGGTCACCATCGGCAGCGGGTAGACCCCCGCGACAGGCACGCCGTTGAAATCAATGGCGCGCAACCAGGGGCTCAACAATTCGGAATTGGTGAGCGCAGCGAACAAATAGCGGTCGTCTTTGCGCTTGCCGGCGCCGCGTTCCTGCAGCGACGCAGAGTAGTAGGTCGTACCGCGATACAGTTGCTTCAGTTTCCGGCCAACCATTTCAGAGCGGTCGCTGCCCTTGGCATGCGGTAACGACTCGAACCGGTAGTCCTCGTCTACCGAGTCCACCATGATGTGTATCGGTATGCCCCGGCCAGCGCGGAGGTAATTGCCGATTGCGATCCACCCGTTCTCATCGTTGTCGAAACGCCTGCAGCCGGAAAGACGGCGCCCTTGCCACATAGCGGCTGTGGCTTGATCGGCGGACACACAAAGTAGAAGCTTGACGGCCATTTTCAGAACTGGAGCTTGCCGATGATATCGTATATCGGGGTTAGCACTGAGAATAAGACTAGGGCGAGCATTCCACCCAGAATCAGCGTCAGCATGGGCTCGAGAAGCTTGAGCGCCTTGTCTACGGACTCGCGCACATCGCGATTGTAAAAGTAAGTGATGTTCATGAGCGCCACGTCGAGTGCGCCCGTGCTTTCACCCACCCGCAGCATGCGAATCACCAGCGGCGGAAACATTCCGAGGTTGGCGAAAGCTTCCGGCAGGCTCTCACCGGCATTAATCTGCTGTCCGGCACGTTGAAGGCCTTCCGCAATCACGCGGTTGGCGACGATATCCTCGCTGGTTTTCACCGCGTCCAGGATGGTGATGCCGGAGCGGTACATCAGCGCGAAGAAATTGGCAAAGCGGGCAAGAATGATCTTTTGCAGAATTATTCCTGTTACCGGCAGGCGCAAGATGGCGTAGTCCCAGAGATAGTGCGCGCGAGGATTGGTTCGCACCATGAAATTAATTCCGACTGCGACGATCCCCGGTAGCAGTACCAATACCGGCCAATACGTCGCGGTAAAATCGGACAGCCAGATCAGTACCCTGGTCTGGAGTGGAAGTGTGAGCCCCATGGTTTTCATCAGTGCCGTGACCTGCGGAACCAGATAGAGCAGGAGGAACAGCATCACGCAGAGGACTACGACGAAAACCAATGCCGGATATACCAGCAAGCGACGCGTTTGCGAGATCAGTTCATCTTGCCATTTGAGCGTTCCCCCGAGGTTCTCGAACACTTCGGTGAGCGTGCCGGAGAGCTCGCCGGCGCGAATCAGACTGACAAAAACAGTATCGAAAACCCGCGGGAACGCGGCGAGCGCCTGCGACATGGTCTTGCCGCCTTCTATATCTTCGATCACCGAGGTCAGTACCTCGCGGAAACGCGGATTCTCCATGCCGTCTCGCAGGTCTCGGAGGCCCTCGAGAATTGGAATTCCGGCGCGGGAGATCTGCTCAAGGTCGAAGCAGAATGTAATCAGGTCCTGGCGCGTGATGTTGCCGCTCGCCAGCGTGGGACTGTGGCTCCGTAGCAGGCGGGTGGTGATGAGGTCGAGCCCCATCTTCCTGAGCCGCAATTCGAGGTCGATCTCGTTGGCGGCGTCGAGCTTGCCCCGGGCGGAACGGCCGGACCTGTCTACCGCCTTGTATTCAAATGCCGGCATCAGTGCCTTGTTGACACGCTGTGGTTTCGCAACATCCGTCGTGTGCAGTGCAATACAGGTTTGACGCGCAGCATCTCACCCTACCCGCCCGGTAAGGTCGATGGCGCGGGCCACTTCCGCCAGGCTGGTGGCCCCTTCTGCTACCCTCAGTACGCCCTCGTCGGCGAGCGAGCGGAAATTTTTGGTGTAGGCCGCCTCGCGCAGTTCACGCGGCGTCGCCCGGCGCGCCACCAGTTCGTCCATGTCGCTGTCCATATGCAGTATCTCCAGGATCGCAGTGCGGCCCCGGTAGCCGCGGTGATTGCAGCGGTCGCAGCCGACCGGGCGGAACACCTTGGCTCCGCTGTCCAGATCCCCGCCGAGCAGTTGTCGCTCCTCCGGCGACGGCGTGTAAGCCTCCTTGCAATGCTTGCACAGCAGGCGCACCAGCCGCTGCGCAATGATGCCGATGATGTTGCCGGCCATGATGTCCGGCGGGATGCCGATGTCGAGCAGGCGCGGGAAAGTCCCCAGCGCCGAATTGGTGTGCAGCGTGGTAAAAACCTGGTGGCCGGTCATTGCTGCCCGGAACGCCATTTCCGCGGTGTCGCGATCGCGGATTTCCCCGACCAGGATGATGTCCGGGTCCTGGCGCATGATCGAGCGGATGCCATTGCCGAAATCCATTTTTGCAGTTTCGTTCACCGAGGTCTGGCGCATCATCGCCACCGGATACTCGACCGGATCCTCGAGGGTCATGATATTCACTGACTCGACATTGAGTTTGGCAAGCATCGAGTACAGCGTTGTGGTCTTGCCGCTGCCGGTCGGTCCTGTCAGCACCAGAATGCCTTCCGGCCTGGCCAGCATCAGATTGAGCTTTGCCATGACCGACTTCGGCAAACCCATCTGCTCGAGACTGATGATCGATTTCTCGCGGTCGAGCACACGCAGCACGATGTTCTCGCCCCAGATTGTCGGTTGCGAGGAAACCCGGAAGTCCACTGGCCGCCCGTTGAGGTTGAGCGATAGCCGTCCGTCCTGTGGTGCGCGGGTCTCGGCGATGTTCATGCCGCTGATGACCTTGAGCCGCACCGCAATCCCCGGCCAGTAATTCTTGTGAAGGCTGCGGATCTGCTCGAGCACGCCGTCGATGCGGTAGCGGATGCGCAGGAATGCGAATTCCGGCTCGAAATGGATGTCGGACGAGCCGCGCTTGACCGCGTCCACCAACAATGCACCGACCAGCCGCACGATAGGCTGTGTGTACTCGTCGCCGACCGCCTGAATGCTCTGGTAGTCGATTTCGCCGGTCTCGATCTCGCGCAGGATACCGTCGACCGACAACTCGTGGCCGTAAAACTGGTCGATGAACTCGTCGAGCTGGGCCTGGCCCGCGAGCACCGTCTTCATCTGAATGTTGTGGCCGAGGGTGGCTCGCAACTGGTCGAGTGCCACTACGTTGAACACCTCAGTGATGGCCACCACCATTACGTTTTGTTCCGCATCAAAAGCGATCGGTAGCAGCCGATGGCGGCGGGCGAAATCCTGAGGTACCAGCTTGAGCGCCTCCGCATCCACCAGCACCTGCGACAGATCGATGCTCTCCTGGCCGATGGTCCGCGCCATGATGTCGCGAATCACCGCCTCGGT
>JAHKKM010000069.1 GCA_020027645.1 Pseudomonadota bacterium | reverse complement strand
ACGGGATGATGCCCTCGAGCTGCGCGTAGATGGCTCCTTCCGTTTCGTCGAAAAACTCCGTATGCAGTTTGTCTTTGAAGTATGTGACGCCGACCACTTCGTCGGGATGCTCCCAGTCGTTGCTGTGATACTTGACCCCGTAGACGTCAACATCGTTGCGGCGATAGATCAATTCATCCAGCGTATGGTTGTTGATGTCGAAGGACCAGAGACCCACCTTGTCCTGGCCGTTATTCGCCTGTACGAGTACGTGATCCGGTTTGCTGTGGTCCTTCTCGATAATCGTAAAGGTTTCGAAATCGTCTTCATTCTGGCGGTCCACTTCCTCCCAGCCGGTCGCGCCCGCGCGCCTGATGTACCAGATGAATTCACCGGTCGCGATGTCGAATCCCCGCGCCAGCCATGGATTGCCTTCCGCATCGAAGTCGATGTTGCCGAGCGCAATCTTGCCGCGAACGAGCAGGCTCTTGGTGCCCTTTTTCAGGTCGAATTCCCAGTAGGACCGCGGCCTGAAAGCCTCGCGTATCTTCGAGCTCGGGCCTTCGTCCCCGCCTTCGACATACGACAGGATGACCTTGCCCGGTTTGTTCGGCAGCAGGTTGGCAATGGTGGCGTCCAGTTCGTCGAAGGAGCGCATTTTTTTGTCCTCGACATCGACTGCAGCCAGCCGGTTCTCGTATACGCCCTGGTTGAAGCCCTCGATTCTGTCGCGCACTTTCTGCCGCAGCGTGAAAATGATCGCGGTATTGCTGACCCAGTAGAAATTCGTGATTTCCATGGGATCGGCGTTCAGGCGGAAGGGCTCCTTCGACAGGTCTGCCGCGTCGTACACCTCGATGACCGGGTTGGCATCGCGCGCCGGAATTTTCATCAGTCCCAGGTACTTGCCGTCCGGCGACACCTGCGCATTGTTGATGACTTCGCGCAGCGCCCAGTACTCGAGCGGATAGGGTTTGAATTCAGCGGCAACGGCGCCTGTTGCGCCTGCCAGGGCGAGTGTTATCAAGAACGGAATGCGTAATTGTCGTGCCTTCATGGTCCTGTCTCGATCAAAGGCCTGCCATATTCGAAACGTCGGCATTGCGCCAAAAAAAAGAGCCCGCGGGTCGCCCCGGGGGCTCTTATTCTAATCAATTATAAGCGCTTTGTGCCTGCTCACTCGCCTACGCCGAAACTTGCGGCAATGTTGAAGAAGTAGGTCCTGCCCCTTACATCATAGCCGTATCCGATCGGCGTATTGTTGAACGACAGGACTTCGTCACCATTGACGAAAGGCGGTTCCTCATCGAACAGGTTCCGGACACCGCCACCGAAGGTCCAGACATCGCCATAGAAGTACAGCGAAATGTGGTGGATCATGTAGTTGTCGGTATAGCCAATATCACGGCACTGCACATCATCCGGCGGGCCAAGACAGGTATCGGAGACGCCAAAGATATCGCTGAACTCGTCGACGGCAGCGGGATCCGTGTCCACGGCGCTCAGGAAATTGGTTTCCCAGGTCGCGCGCCACTTGTCGAGATCAGCACGCACTCCGAGGCGGAACTTCCAGTCCGGGAAACCCCACTCGCCGGCGTAGTCCTGCTCGTCCCGGTTGCCGTTCTCGTCGATGAACAGCGTAGAGCGCTCCAGTTGCCGATTGGCTGAAAAATCGACGCCCAGCCCGACCGGCCGTTTAAAAATGTCGTACGTGTCGTCGAACGCCAGGTTCACGTCGACGCCACGCGCCCTCTCGCTGTCGCGGTTGATAAAGCCCTGATCGACGAAGCTGATCAGCGGTCGCGTCGGATCGCTCAAGTCGCGCTCGATGCGATCGCAGAATGCGCTGTTACCGGTCAGTGAACCGTAACAGTCGTTGATGATGAACTGTCCGTTCGGCTCAATGATCGTATTCTGGATTTCGATCTCGTAATAGGTCATGCCAATGTTGAGTTCGAAAGCCTCCGTGAACGGCTGGTCCCAGGCGAAGCCTGCAGACCACGAATCGGATGTCTCCTCGTCGAGCGTCAGTGACCCGCCCGCAGCGACTTCCATGCTGTATATGTTGAGGCCGTTGTTGTTGGCAACCGTCGGGTCGACGCCGTTCGCCAGGCAGTTCTGCAGCACCTGCGTCTCGCGATTGTCATTTGCCGGAATGTAGTCGCCGGTTAACGGATCCAGTGCATCGTCCGGAATCAGGCAGGGATCGAATAGCGAGAGGAAGCCGCTCTGCGATCGCAGGAATAACTCGCGCAGGTTCGGCGCGCGATAGGAAGTGCCGGCTGTACCACGGATAAGCAAGGACTCGACCGGTCGGTATGCCAGCTTGTACGAGTGGGTCCAGGCCGAGCCGTAGTATTCGTCATCGGTCCATCGCGTCGACAGGTTGACTGTCAGTTCCTCGGCCGCTGGCTTGCCCGCGAGCAGCGGCAACTCGATCTCGCCGAACGCTTCCTTGGTAGTCTTCTTGCCTTCGGCACCGCCATCGGAGAAGAAGCCGAAGAACAGGCCATCCCGCGCCACTTCGTCCGGCAGGGAGCGGATTTCATCGTCCCGTTGTTCGAGACCGATGCCGGCTGCCACTTCGCCGGCAGGCAGTTCAAACAGCGTGCCGGTCATGTAATAGGTCAGCACGGTCTGGTCGTACTCGGTGTCGAAGTCCCGGCTGTCGAACACGTATTCACGCTCTGCCGCCGTGGCAAAATCACCGATAAGATTGTCGTACAGCGACGGGGCAAACATGTTGATCGGAACGCAACCCGGTGCGGCATCCGATGCAAGATCCTCGGTGAGCGCTCCCGTAGACACATTGAACGGCAGGTCGACTTCGCAAGGGGTGCCAGTTGACGAGTACGCACCCAGACCCAGGTAGAGCCGATCTTCGCGAATGCCAGAGCGATGCGATTCGCCGGTGGATTTCGAGTAAACGCCGGCGAGCTCCATGGTCCAGTTATCGAGGCTGCCGAAGGTCATAAACGGTATATCCGAGCGCACGCCGCCGACGAACCGAAGTTGATCGGCCTCTATGTCGGTGAAATTGCGATCGCCGCGCACATTGACAATGGGCTCGACAAAAATCGGCCCGATCGGGCCACCGAAAGTCTGATCACAGTTGCCACCCGAACTCGGGTCACAACCGAAGGTACCCAATACCTGGTTGACGAAGTTCGGGTTGTTCATCAGCGCATCCCAGGCCAAGCCGCAATCCACCCCGCCTGCGGCAGCCGGGTTACAGATATTGAACGGATTGTCCGGCGGGACGTCCGGGAACAGCTGGGGCTCGCCAAAATCCGAGAAGTAGTCACGCTTGGCGTACATCACCTCGAAGAATGGTGTGATATTGGCTTCGCCGGCGAAGGTATATTCACCGTAGGCCATCATGCTCTGCTGGGATACCTCCGGGAACAAGTGAGCATACTGCTGCGCACCGTTCAGGTTGTGATCGGCGAAGTTGACGTCGGTCACCCCGTCGCCATTGCCGTCGACCCCGATCGCGCCGAAAAGTGACGATTCGGAGAAACCGGGCCAGCCCCCCACCGACTGCTGATAGCCCGGCGTGTAGTAGATACTGCCAGCCGCACCGTCGAACATGAACACGCGACTGGCCAGCCCCCCGACCGCGCAAGGGCCCACATCCATGTTGTAGACGGTGGAATAGAAAAGGTCTTGTGTCCGGACCTGGCCGTTCTCATCGACTTCGGCGTGTTGCTCGCAGCCCGCGGTCCAGGGTCGATCGTCGAAGGTTACGGCCTCACTGTCCACGTATTCAGCGCCGACACCGACAAAGCCACGGTCGAAATTCTTGCCCCAGACAGCGCTCAATGTGTTCTCGACACCGTTACTGTGGTCCGGCACGCGCGAATAGGCCTCGAACTCGAAACCGTCGAAATCCTTGCGCATGATGATGTTTGCCACACCGGCAACAGCGTCAGAGCCGTAAACTGAAGAGGCACCATCCAGCAGCAGGTCATATTGCTGTACCAGCGAGGTCGGTACCAGGGAAAGGTCCGCCGCGACCGGCGCACCTTCGACACCGGCGGGTGCCACACGCCGGCCGTTGATCAGCACCAGCGTTCTGGCGGCGCCGAGGCCTCGCAGATCGATCGTGGTTGCGCCCGGCCCGTTGTCCAGCACGAAAGCCGTGAAGGTCAGATCTATCTGTTGCCCGCTCGATGCGGTGGATTCCTGCAGGATTTCGCCAGCGTCCATCAGGCCGACTTCCCGCGAAACCTGCCCGGTAATGACCTGCAGCGGAGCTATGCTGCTGTATGTGTCACGCTTCAGTCGCGAGCCGGTGACGATCAGTTGCTCTACCTCCTCGTCGGGTTCGGCCACGGCCTCGTCCTCCGATGGGATCGGTATCTCGTCTGCAGCAGTCTCTTCGCTGGCTGGAGCGACGGCGCCTGCAGCGTCCTCATCTTCCTGGGCGAATGCCGCAGGAACAGCAAGCAAGAACAACGGAATCATCAAGGACAGTAAGCCCCAAAACCGTGTCGCAACGGCGGGCAGCACGTCGATTTTCATGTTTTTCCCCTTATGCAGTCTTGTTTTGGCGAGAGGACATTTTCGGCCCCTGCCGTGCTGCCGCATGCAGTGTGGCAACACACTAGGAGCCGATCATGCGAAAAGTTTCAACCGTTGTAAATGCCGCACAGACGGTTGCTCCGGAGATCGTAAATAGTGTTGCATAAAAGTCACAGAAATGCCCAAATTTGCATGGGCAGACTATTTTCTGACGTTGTTCAGGGCATACGGTCCTTAGACTGAATGGTTATAAGTATGCGGCAAAAATGCTGCGGCCGGAGCCCGGCGCAGCACCGGAAATGTTCTGTCCAATTGCGGCCGTACGGTACGATGCAGCGGTTTGACGAATTTCCGAGTCGTTCCAGGGGGTCGGGTGTACAAGAAAAATAATCGCAGTCATTTGCGATGGACAGGAATTGTCTGCTTCATGGCATGCGTAGAATTCGCGTGGGCCCAGACTCCACCAGGAACACCGCCGTCAATGCGAGCGGGCCAACTGGCGTCCGAGCCGGTGCTCGATGGCAATGTCGTCGGTGACGCAGCCTGGGATGGCATTGTTCCTGCCAGCGGATTCTGGCAAGTGCAACCGGACGAAGGACGATCCGCAAGCCAGGAAACGCAGGTTTTCATCGGCTACCAGGGCGATGCCTTATACATTGGTGTCATAGCCTACGATCAGCAACCGGATGCAATAATTGTTGCCGACAGCAGGCGCGATTCCGATCTCAGCAACACCGACAGCTTCCAGGTCATTATCGACGGGCTGCTCGACCGGCAGAACGGTTATGTCTTCGGCACCAGTCCGGCCGGCCTCGCATACGACGGGCAGGTGGTGCGCGAAGGCGCCGGGCAGTTCGGCTCGGGCGGCGGCGGCTTCAATCTGAACTGGGACGGGACCTGGGATGTCGCGGCGACGATTTCCGATATCGGCTGGAGTGCGGAAATGCGCATTCCGTTTCGCACGCTGCGTTACGGATCGGGTGACGACCAGTCCTGGGGAATCAACTTTCAGCGCAATATCCGCCGCAATAACGAGATCGCCTACTGGGCGCCGCTGTCGCGCGAGAGAAACCTGCACCGGGTGTCGGAAGCCGGGACCATTGCCGGAATTTCGCCGCCGGTACAGCGCAACCTGAAAGTGACGCCGTATGTTCTCGGCAAATCCTCGCAGGGAGGAGAGCTTACGGGTACGGAGAACGATACCGAGTTCGGCTTCGACATCAAGTATTCGATTACCTCGCGACTGACGCTTGACGGCACCTACAACACCGATTTCGCGCAGGTCGAAGCGGACGAGCAGCAGGTGAACCTGGACCGGTTCGGCCTGTTCTTTCCGGAAAAGCGTCCGTTTTTCCTCGAAAATTCCGGCCAGTTCACGATTGGCAATCCGGAGCAGGTGGAATTATTCTTCAGCCGGCGCATCGGCATTGCCGAGGACGGCACGCAGATTCCTATCGAAGGAGGTGTGCGCCTGTCGGGCAAGGCCGGTAATAGTACCAATCTCGGATTCCTCTATATGAATTCCGAGGCGGTCGAGGGGATCGCTCCGGGAAACGAGTTCACGGTCGCGCGCGTCAACCAGGAATTGCCGAACCGCTCCGCGATCGGCGCGATGTTTATCAATCGGCAAGGCGATGGCAGTTACCTGGTCGCAGCGGATAACGACGAGAATCAAACTTACGCGATCGACGGTCGCTGGGGCATTGGAGACAATCTGTTGCTTTCGGCGTGGGTCGCGCAGACGGCAACACCCGGACTCGAGGGGCGGGACGGCGCCTATGCGCTCAAGGCGGACTACGAATCCTCGACCTGGTCGTATCGCCTCAATTACACCGAGGTCGGGGGCGACTTCAATCCGGAAGTTGGTTTCCTCTCACGTACCGAATATCAGCGCATCGAAGGATTTGTCATGCGACGGATCCGCCCGGAAAACCTCTGGGGTCTGCTCGAGTTCCGGCCGCACTCATCGTATACCGGCTTCTGGGATTTTGACGGCTTCCAGGAGACCGGCTTCTGGCACAACGACGTGCACTGGGCGTTCCGCAACGGCTACGAGGTTCACACCGGAGTAAATTTCACGAAATCCGGGCTTACCGAGCCGTTCGACATTATCGAAGGCGTTACCATTCAACCGGGCACTTACGATCACGTCGAAGGGCAGCTTGTTTTCTTCACCGATCAGGCGGCGCCGTTCAGTTTTACTCTGCGATCCACGGTCGGTGGCCGCTTCGGCGGTGATCGGGTCTCGCTGGAACCAATACTGGAATACAGAATTGGAGAAACCTTCAGGTCGGAACTCTCCTACAACTACAACGACTTCGATTTGCCGGTACCTGGCGGGCAGTTCCAGGCTAACCTGGCGCGCCTGAGATTGTCCTATTCGTTCACGCCGAAAATCCTCTTGCAGGCGCTGGTTCAGTACAACGAACTGGAAGATGTCGTCGCCAGCAATCTGCGATTCTCCTGGCTGCAATCCGCAAACTCGGGGCTATACCTCGTGTATAACGAAGTCGATGAGAACGGCATAGGGGCACTGCCGACGGGGCGCGAGATCATTCTGAAGTACAGTCATATTTTCGACGTATTCAACTAGCAAATCCCGGCACGGGCATGCTGCTGCGTCGACAATTGAGGGGCAGGAAAATGCATTGCAACGCAGAAGTCAAAAGTTTGCTTGCCTGTGCGCTGCTGCTTGGCTGCCTGGTGACAGCAACTGTCCAGGCCGAAGGGCGGCCACGCGCGAGGGACATCGGTCTCGTGGTCGGTACCTTTCCGACCGGTCCGCTGAATGCAATCACTGATGTCGCCGGAGTTCTGGTCGGGCATGCAACGCTCATCAGTGGAGACGATATCCGTACCGGCGTCACGGCGATCATCCCGGCACCGGGCAATCTGTATACAAACCCGGTACCGGCCTGGATTCACGTCGGCAACGGTTACGGCAAACTCATTGGCGAAACCCAGGTGCGGGAATTTGGCGAAATCGAAACGCCGATCCTGCTGACCTGCACGCTTTGTGTCTGGAGTGCGGCCAACGCACTGAAGGAATGGAATTACCTGCAGCCCGGCATGGGCGAGCACACGCTCAATCCGATCGTTGGCGAAACCAACGATGCGACCGTCAACAACATGTGGGCCGATCCGATCCAACGCGAACAGGTTTTTGCCGCACTGGATGCTGCAAAAAGTGGGCCGGTCGAGGAGGGCAGTGTCGGTGCCGGCACAGGAACCCAGGCCTTCGGCTGGAAGGGCGGCATCGGCACCAGTTCGCGCGTACTTCCGGATTCCCTTGGTGGCTATACCATCGGTGTGCTGGTGCAGACCAACTACGGCGGTGTACTGACCATGAACGGCGCGCCGGTCGGTCGCGAACTTCGTAACTACTCCTATAGGGAAGAGCTCGAGGCGGACGGTGCCAGCGATGGCCAGGAAGACGGTTCGATCATGATCGTCGTCGCAACCGATGCTCCGCTGACGACGCGAAATCTCGACAGGCTGGGGATGCGCGCGATGATGGGTCTTGCACGCACGGGTTCATTCGCCAGCAATGGATCGGGCGACTACGTGATCGCTTTTTCGACGGATCCGAGTGGCCGTAAGCCACGCACTAGCGAAACGGCCGTGACATCGAATGCACTGGTAAACGAGTCCATGTCGCCCTTGTTCGCTGCAACGGCAGAAGCCACTGAAGAAGCCATTTACAACGCGGTCCTCAAGGCAACCACGGTGAGCAGTTCACGCGGCACACTCGAGGCGATTCCGCTCGAGGAGGTCAGCGAGATATTACAGAAATACAATGTGCTTAACTGGGACAGGACGTTGTCTCCGGGGAAGCCCGGGACCTGACGGTCCTGAACTGACGGCTAACGCATGTTAGGATTGCGGCAACGCGAGCCGGCCCTCGTCATTGCGCTCCGGAAATAACAAGAACTAAGTAGCGAAGGTGCACCCATGGCGGATGCTGCAGGCTCAAACGAACAATGGTCTTCGCGGGCCGGCTTCCTGCTGACTGCCATCGGTTTCTCCGTCGGCCTCGGTAATATCTGGCGCTTTCCCTATCTCACTGGCGAAAATGGCGGCAGCGCCTTCCTGATCATTTATGTCCTGTGTGCCTTCGGCATCGGCCTGCCGCTCCTTATCAGTGAACTGACCATCGGGCGTCGCGGGCGAGCCGGTTCCTCCGGGAGCATAAGTGCGGTTGCACTGGAGTCCGGGCGCAGCAAACGCTGGGGTGCGGTCGGCACGCTTGGAGTGTTCTGCGTCTTCGTCATCGTGTCCTATTACACGGTCCTGACCGGCTGGTGTTTCGACTATTTTGTCCGCGCCGCCAACGGCTCGTTCGATGACATCAGCAATGAAGCATCAAACGCCAGTTTCTCGGGCCTGATGAGCAATCCGCTGCGACTGTTGTTCTGGACTACCGTCGTGTACGTGCTGATCGTGTTGATCATCCGTCGCGGAGTGCAGGCCGGCATCGAAAAGGCCAACAAGATTTTGATGCCGAGCCTGTTCGTGGCGCTCGTCGTCATGGTGATTTATGGCGTGGTCGCCGGCGATATCGATGCTGCCATGACTTTCTTGCTGGAACCTGATTTTTCGAAAGTCGGATTTCGTACCGTGATGATTGCGACCGGCCAGGCATTCTTTTCCATCGGCATCGGCATGGCAGCCTTTATTACCTTCGGCACTTACATGCCGAGGGAGTATTCAATACCGCGATCGGCGTCGATCATTATCCTTACCGACACCGGGGTTGCCCTGCTGGCAGGGTTTGCGGTGTTTCCGCTGGTGTTCCTCTACGGCCTGGAGCCCTCGAGCGGGCCGGGACTGCTGTTCCAGACCCTGCCGGTTGCATTCGGCCAGATGGCGGGCGGGCACTTGTTCGGCGGAATTTTCTTCTTCCTGCTGATTGCAGCGGCGCTGACTTCGTGTATTGGCTGTTCCGAGGGCATTGTCAACTGGCTGGAGGAACAGTTCGGCATTCGTCGCCAGGTTGGCGTGGTCTACTTTGCCGTTGCCGCGTGGGTGGTGGGATTGCTGACAATCATGTCGCTTGGAGACTGGTCCGATGTCCGGCCGCTCGGATTTATCCCGGCCTTTGCCGAGAAGACCATTTTCGACACCCTGGATTTCTTTGCCGCCAACATCCTGCTGCTGATGGCAGCGACGCTGACCTCGATATTCTTCGGCTGGCTCGTACCGAAGCAGCTCAAGCTCGATGCGATGGGAGTAAGGGACGGGATGTTCTTCGCTTTCTGGCGGTTCATGATTCGTTTCGTCATACCGCCGATACTGTTGACTGTGCTGGTCAGGGGCCTGATGTAATGACCGGAGACAAGATAATGGCGAATGCAACAGTTGAAAGTGCCCGGCGAACGATCGCAACGCTGTCGATCCTGTTGTGCACGTCGCTGCTGCACGCCGATGAGCCGCTGACCATGGCCGGTGTTCTCGAATCCTCGAAGCCGGCCGACTGGCGCCGGCTCGACCAGGAAAAGCTGCTGTACCTGAAATTGCCCGCCGGCCAGGTCGTGTTCGAACTGGCGCCGCAGTTTGCGCCGCGTCACATCGAGAACTTGCGAAAGCTGGTCAGGCAGAAATATTTCGACGGCCTGGCCATCATTCGCTCGCAGGACAATTACGTTGTGCAATGGGCTGATCCGGCTAGCGGCGAGGAGGGCGCCCGGCCCTTTGGCGACGCCGCCACGTCATTGCAGCCGGAGTTCTACCGAATGGTCGAGGGCCTCGATTTCATCCGCCTGGATAGCCGCGATGCCTATGCCGAAGAGGTCGGATTCGTGGCCGGTTTTCCGGTTGGCAGGGACTCGCGTGGCGCATGGCTTGCACATTGTTACGGGATGTTAGGTGTCGGAAGAGACAACAAGCCGGAGAGCGGCAGCGCGGCGGAATTGTACGTGGTCACCGGGCACGCGCCTCGTCACCTGGATCGAAACGTCACACTCATTGGCCGCACCGTTTCCGGAATCGAGCTGCTCTCGACATTGCCGCGCGGAACCGGTGCATTGGGGTTCTACGAGAGCGAGGATGAGTTCGTGCCAATCGTTTCGATGCGATTTGGCTCGGACCTTGCGAGTTCGGATCGCATCGAGCTCGAGGCGCTACGAACCGACTCGGCGACATTCGAGAAATTTGTCGAAGCGCGGCGCACGCGTCGCGAGGAGTGGTTCGTCGATCCGGCAGGTCATGTCGAACTGTGCAACGTACCGTTACCAGTGAGACCCGTCGCGAAGTGACTACGATCGTCATTGGCGCCGGACTCCTCGGCCTCTGCACCGCCAAATCACTGCTTGCTCGCGGCGAACGGGTGCGCGTTCTCGAGGCGCGAGAAGCGGTTGCACTTGAGACGAGTTTTGCCAACGGCGGCATGCTGACGCCGTCATTGCCGGAACCGTGGAACGATCCTGGAGTGCACCGCCACCTGGCTGCATCGCTGTTCGATCCAAAATCGTCGATGAAACTGCATTTGCACGCCGTGCCGTCTTTGTTCTTCTGGGGTATTCGCTTTCTGCGAAACTCGGCACCCTCCCGCTACTTCCGTGCCTGCGAGGACAATTTTCGCCTTGCCAGCTATTCGCTGGCGCAAACGCAGGCTGTAACGCGCGAACTGAATCTCCAATACTCGCAGGCCAGCGGTGGAACGCTCAGTGTGTTTCGCAACGAACGCGACCTGAAAGGCAAAAAGGCGGTCGCGGACCGGATGGCCGCATTGGGCATGCGTTACTCACTGCTGGATAGCGCCGGTATCGTTGCACTGGAACCGTCGCTCGCCGAGGTCGGGCACCAGCTGATTGCCGGC
>JAHKKM010000248.1 GCA_020027645.1 Pseudomonadota bacterium | reverse complement strand
CACTGGTCTTCGGAATCCCCTGAAAAATTGCCGCTACACGGGTTTATCGTTGCTGCTGATGCTGCTTCATCATCTCGTTGATGTTCACGCCGCCCATGTTCGGCATGATGACATCGCCGGGTTTCTGGCCGGGCTTGCACGGACCGAGCCAGCGCGCGTCCAGTGCCATGTTGGATTCGCTCATGCCGTGCATGGGCGGGCTGAATTGCGTCTTCATTGTCCCCTTGTAACTGGAATCAAACGCGCCTTCAAAGACGCCGTCTGTGGTTGCCGTCGAACCTTCCATCTTGCAAACGGAATGAATGATCACTTTGCTGCCTGAGGTTTTGACATCCATGACGCTGCAATCCTGCTTGTTGTCCTTGGCTTTCTGCTGCATGAGGTTGTCGGTGTTCTGGTCGATGCACTGTTGCATAGGGCCCATGCCAGGAGAACCGTTGTGGCGCATGTTGATTTCCCACAGCCCGGATTTGCGCTTGGGCATGTCGCCGGCCAGTGCCACTCCCGCCAAACTGGCGGTAGCGAGAGCGAAAACGAGCAGGGAGAAGGTGCTGCGGATGGGGTGACTGAATTTCATGGTTGCTCCTTGGGTAGAGAATGCACAAAGTTTCGAGTCGAATATTAAACCTAGCCAAAAATATTTGAAATTTGAACGACACCTCTGCGGCTATTGATGATCCAGTTTTTCTATCATTTGGAGCAGTAGTGATGTTGAGTAGCCGTGGATAGTAACTTTATGCAGAGCCTCGTTGTCTTCGTACTCGAATAGATCGCCGTTTATCCTGAAGTGACCCTGCCATCCGATAGCATACTTTGACTCGCTTTCCTCGACATAAACGGCGAGTGGATCGCCGTCGCGGGCCAAGCGTGCGGCGAGTTGATCCGCCGGATCAAGAATCCATGCATCGCCGGTGTCGGTAGAAAAAAGGAGCAGTGATCCGAGGCCAACGATACGCCCCTGATGCTCGGCGGCACGATGCTGGATCAAGCGGATTTCAGCGCTAAGATGGAAACGCTTACGTGATAATCGCTGCGTACCGATTCTGTGGCGAGTCTTTCGATTAGTCATCGGTTTGTGACCTCCTGTGAACGCACCCATTTCCCGCTGCGCTTCGCGGAGGGCAGCGCGACTTGGAGGGAATGATGGAACTCTTCACCAAGCTGTTTGGCCGTCTGCTGGTCTTCATGTACCACTGCTTTGACCGTATCGTCATCCACGGCTACCTGAGCGGATTATCCCGTCCGGAGCAAGTAGTTTACTTCTTCCGACAGGTGGTGGGTATTGACACCGTTGACAAGGACGTATTGAGCCGCCGAACCAATGAGTATCAGCAGTGGGTGGACGCCTATGCCCGCAATCACGAGACGCCCCTGGAGTGGGCCGAGAAAGGGGTGCGCAAGGAAGATCATGTTTTACCGTGGCAGCGGGCCATGGTGCGGGCAAAGCGCTATGGCGTCTATTTCATTTTCAAGAGCATGGAGCAAGGACCGACGTTTCGCTGCACCACGCCGAAGTATCCGACCAAGGATCCGAATCATCGGATACTGGCGCCGCAGCGCAGTCGATTCACGCATTACTATTTCTACATTCGCGACGAATCGCTCGGCCCCCTCGTAATGCGCGTGGCCTCGTTCTTCCCGTTCCAGACGACCTATTACCTCAATGGCCACTCGTTTATCGAGCAGGAATTGAACCGGGCGGGCATCGGCTTCCGCAAGAACGACAATGCCTTCCTGGCGGTAGACGATCCGCTGGCCCTGCAAGCGGCCGCCGACCGGCTGAATCCTGAACTGATTCGCGAGCGGCTCGACTACTGGACGTTGATCCTGGGGCCCAAGTTCTCGGCCAAGGAGCGCCAGCGGATCAATCTGCGTCGTTTCTATGCCATCGCCCAGATCGAATATTGCCGCAATTTCATTTTCAAACGGAATTTCCCGATCCACAAGATCTTCGAACGTAGCTGTGAATTGGGGCTGTGGCGTCTATCGGCCCACAAGATTTCGGAGATCTTCGGCGGCCGTATCACCCAGCGATTGCAGGGTAAGCTTCAGACCACGCTCGAACAGATCGAGCACGGTCACCACATCTTTCGTGCCTATTGGAAGCATGCCTTTATCAAGCAATACGAGAAGTTCGCCACGTATTTGCGCAATGAGATCTGCTCAAACAACCTCTCCGACTTTGGCCTGAAGAAGGGGCTTGAACAGATCGCGGCCGTGCGCGATAAATTCCTTACCATCACCGATCGCTTTGCCTCGTTTCAGGCCATCGGTCTCAATGCCCACGTCGACTTCCCCTTGCTGCAACGGCTCGCCCTGCCGATTACCGTGGGTAGCGTTCGCTATCCGGGCATCAAGATTCACGAGGTCCGTTTGATCCGGCTCATGCAGGTGCTGCTGCATGCGAGTACCACGGTAGGCGGCTGGCGTGTCGGGCAACTCCATGAGGCCTTGCTGATGAGCTTCGGCCTCTCGGCGTCACGCTACGGGCTTAATCAGTTGCGCTATGACTTGCGCAAAATAAAAGGGCACGGTCTGCTCGAACGGGACGGCACTCATTACGCTTATCGCCTCACCGACAAGGGCGTGAGAGTTGCGTTGCTTTTCGTGCTTTTCCACCAGCGCCTGTGTGGACCGCTGGCCAACAGTTTGTTTCATCACCGGCCCGACGCCAACTTCCAGCCCGACAGCAAACTCGAGGCAGCTTTACACAAGGCAGATGCCTCAATTCACAATGTAATTCAACTCATCGAAGCTGCATAATTGTTGAACACGTTTTGTGAAACATTAAAATCGTAAGTATCTAATGGGCTGGCGAGTAGCCGTCTGTGCGGTAGATAACTCAGCGCAGGTGTGCGTTACCCACCGCACAGACGGCCAATCTCCATTTTTCGTATCGTATTGCCTTGTTCGCATGAATTCCATGGCCTATGCCGACATCAGTCCGGCGGACTAAAGATCCGTCGAGCGTTGCCATTCTTTGCCGTACTGGAATCATCGCGTCGCGCTGACCGCTATCAAGGATCGGACATGAATATCATGCAAGTTGACGTAGCAATCATTGGTGCGGGGACGGCTGGCCTTGCGGCTTACCGTGCCGTCAAAGTCGCAGGAGCGAGCGCCGTGATTATCGAAGGCGGCGAGTATGGCACCACCTGCGCGCGTGTCGGCTGCATGCCGAGCAAGTTGCTGATTGCCGCTGCCGATGCCGCGCAGGCGGTTAGAAAGGCTCCTGGCTTTGGAGTCCATATCGATGGTGTCATGCGCATCGATGGGCGCGAGGTCATGGATCGGGTCAGGCGTGAGCGCGAGCGCTTTGTCGGTTTCGTGCTGCGCGACGTTGACGGCCTGCCCGAGGCGGAGCGTATTCGTGGCCAGGCGCGTTTCGTCGATGACCACACGCTCGAAGTCGCCGGGCATACCCGTATCACCAGCAAGAGTATCGTCATTGCCACCGGTTCGCACGCCGCCACGCTGGATAAGTACAAGGGCCTGGGCGAGCGCCTGATCATCAACGACGATGTATTCGACTGGCACGATCTGCCCAAGGCCGTGGCCGTGATCGGCCCCGGGATTATTGGGCTCGAACTGGGCCAGGCACTGCATCGGCTGGGCGTCCGTGTGGCAGTGCTCGGTCGCGGCGGC
>JAHKKM010000068.1 GCA_020027645.1 Pseudomonadota bacterium | reverse complement strand
CGCGATTTCATCGATTTTGCTGATAAGCACGACGCTGTCCTGGCGCAGGAAATAGAACCTGAGCATCTGCTCGACGCCGTCGTAATCGTTGCCGCGCGCGTCGGTGTAATTTTCCGAAAGCATGGACATGAGCGCATCACGATCCTCTCGCTCCGCGGCCGCCTGTGCGTCAGCGACCCAGCGTCGCAGTGCTTCTTCGGGCGCGTCCGGCGGGCCGCCGCATGCGCTTGTCAGCGCACAGGCCAGGGCAATAGCGGGAAAACGCATGCTGATGACCCCCTTCCTGAGTCGTTCTCGAGCCGGGCTCTGCGTGGCCGCCAAACCGGGTTCCAACGCACAGCATTTGCCAGAATCCGGTGTTACAAGACACTATGAGCGTTGGCGACAAACCCCTACTGTGACCTGGTTCGCAGTTCGGCCGCCAACGCTCACTGGCCGAACCCTCCTGACAGCCGCGTGGATATTGCAATGGCCGTAAAACTCTTAAGCGAAAGCATGGAAGCGACCATCACCGATGACGATCAGATTCGCATCGATGCCGTCCTTGGATTCTGGTTCGAAGAAAGGGAACTGTCTGCGCCACAGATCGATGGCCGGATGGATATCTGGTTCGGTGAAGACCCGGTATTCGACCATGAAATCGAGAAGGAATTTGCGCAGGACATCGAACGGGCGGCCGAGGGCAAACTCGATCACTGGGCGAAGGAGACTCGCGGACGTCTGGCGTTGATCCTGCTGCTGGACCAGTTCCGCCGCAACATATACCGCAACTCCGCCGAGGCCTTCTCCGGGGACAAGCAGGCATTGCAAATGTGCGTCGAAGGCGCCATGGAGAAGAAGGACAAAGGCCTGTCACCGATAGAGCGCGTGTTCTTCTATATGCCGTTGCAGCACGCGGAGTCACGCAAGGTGCAGCAAAAATCCTGCGATATTTACAACAAGCTGGCCGAAGCCGTGTCGCCGACCGACAAGGAGACGTTCGAGACCATCGCGCAGTTTGCGGAACTGCATCGCGACATCATCGAGCGCTTCGGCCGTTTTCCGTATCGAAATGCGGTGCTGAACCGGCGCAACACCCCTGAAGAGGAAGAATTCCTTTCCGGCGACAATCCGACCTTCGGACAAGGCCAGAAAAAATAGAAAAATCGGGGTCAGACCACAATTAGTTTGGAAGGGTCAGCATGACCACGATCGTAACCTAATTGTGGTCTGACCCCGATTTTCGACCCCGATTTTTAATTGTGGTCTGACCCCGATTTCTTGGAGATCATGCGGTAGCGCAGGCTCAGCAGGCTCGCTGCGACCACCAGGCCAACGACAAATCCCCCCCAGATGTATTGCGGCGGGGCTCGATAAGTCACCGCGGCGAGATAGGCCAGCGGAAACGCCAATACCCAGTACGCAAAAGTATTGATCACCATGGAGACGCGCGCGTCCTTGTAGCCGCGCAACGCCCCTGCGGCACCGATCTGAATGCCATCGGCCACCTGGAAGATCGCCGCCATGAGCAACATGCTTACGGCAATGTCCCTCACCGAAACGTCATTGGTATACAGGGCGACCACCACGTCCCTGAACAACAGCATGAAGGTCGCTGCCGCGAGCATGAATACGCCGCAAGAGCCAATGCCGATCCAGCCACGCAGGCGGGCCCCGGCGTAATCCCCGGCGCCGAGCGCATGACCTACGCGCACCGTGGTTGCCGAACTCAGCGCCAGTGGAATCATGAACGTAGTCGAAGCGAAGTTGATTGCAATCTGGTGCGCTGCGGCGATCTCGGCACTGATGGTTCCGGTCAGAATCGCAACAGCACTGAACAGGCCGGATTCCGCCGTTATCGTTGCCGCTATCGGCAGCCCGAGCGCCAGCAACTCCCGCATCGCAGGGAGCCGGATCGTTTCGAACACAGAAAAGATTTTCAGTGGCCGGTATCGCGAACCGCGGAGGATATGAAGGCCGAGAGTAATCGCCATGATCCAGACTGAAATCGCGCCCGCCAGGCCGCTGCCAACAGCGCCCATCGCAGGGACTCCGAGGTTTCCGTACATGAACACCCAGTTGCCGAACACGTTGCAGACCAGCGCCAGCAGGGATGCAAACATGATGGGCAGGGTCTCACCAATGCCCTCGGTCGTGAAACGGCAGACCAGGAAGATGCCCATCGCCGGCATGCCCAGCATGATGGCCTGCACATAGCCGACGGTCATGTCGCGAAAACCGGGATCGATGCCGATGAACGTAAGCACCGGCCGTACCAGCAGGATCGCCAGCACTGCTATCGTGATTCCCAGTATCTGGCTAAGCCAGAACGCCTGCCGGACATAGCGCCCGGCCGAAGCGAGGTCGCCGGCGCCGTATAGCCGGGACACTATGGGCGAAACCGACATCAGGACTCCGAGGCAGAAGGTGAATCCGAGCATCCACACGCTGCCTCCAACGGCAACTGCGGCCAGGGTGCGGGCGCCCAGCCTGCCGGCCATCACCGCGTCCGCAAAGTGAATGCTCGCTATTGCCAGATTGTTGATTATCAGGGGGCCCGCGAGCTTGAGCAGCGCACGAAACTCCATGCGCTTTGTTTTCTTTTGCATCAACACTTCGAATTCTTCGATACCGTTATTCTTCTGGCTGGGACATTAACATGATTTTCAGGTATAAAATTGCGGCGCCCTGTGCACGCGGGCGCAGCTGAGAACGAATCATCGGAGACAGGTATGTTGCACGATGGACAAGCGATAAAAGTTGGCATCGTCGGGGGACTGCGAATTCCGTTCTGCCGCGCCCAGTCGATTTACACCGACAGCTCCAATGAGGACATGATGACGGCAACCTTGCGCGCCATGGTCCAGAAATACGACCTCAAGGGCCAGACCCTCGGCGAGGTTGCGCTCGGCGCTGTCATCAAGCACTCCAAGGACTGGAACCTGGCCAGGGAATCCGTCATAGGATCCGGCCTGTCGTTGCGTACCCCGGCTTACGACCTGCAACGGGCCTGCGGTACGAGCATCGAAGCCTGCATACAGATTGCAAACAAGATTGCTCTCGGCCAGATCGAGGCCGGCATTGCCGGCGGCACCGATTCGATAAGTGACGCGCCTATAGTCTTCTCAGACCCGTTCCGCTCGATCCTGCTAGAAAGTCACCGCGCGAAATCTCTGCCGAAGAAGATCACACCCTGGTTCCGCTTGCGACCGGCGCATTTCAAACCTCAGCTCCCGGGCGTGACCGAACCGCGCACCAATCTGTCGATGGGCGAAAGCACCGAGATTACGGCGAAGGAATGGGAGGTGCCGCGCGAACACCAGGATCAGCTGGCGCTGGCGAGCCACGTCAAGGCCGCTGCAGCTTACGATGCCGGTTTTTACGAAGACCTGGTCGTGCCCTACAACGATGTGGAAGAAGACAATAATATTCGCCGCGATACGACCTTCGAGAAATTGCAGAGGCTGAAGCCGGTGTTCGACAAGAGCGAGGCCGGCACAATTACCGCTGGCAACAGCACGCCGCTCACCGACGGCGCCGCCGCGGTTCTGCTTGCCTCCGAGGAATGGGCGAGACGGAAGAACCTGCCGATCATTGCCTACCTGACGTTTTGCAAGGTGGCTGCCGTCAATTTTATCGGCGGTGGCGAAGGCTTGCTGATGGCACCCGCTTATGCGGTCTCGGAAATGCTGAAGGAAGCCAACCTGCGCTTGCAGGATTTTGACTATTACGAAATTCACGAAGCATTTGCAGCGCAGACCATCGCAACACTGAAAGCCTGGCAATCCGAGAAGTTCTGCCGCGAACGACTGGGACGCAACCAGCCGCTCGGGCCGATCGAACTGGCAAGGATGAACGTCAAGGGCGGCAGCATTGCCATAGGGCACCCGTTTGCTGCCACCGGCGCAAGAATTATGGCAACGATGGCAAAGCTGCTGAGCCAGAAAGGCACCGGTCGCGGCCTGGTTTCAGTGTGTACGGCCGGCGGCATGGGCGTCACCGCCATCCTGCAAGCGGCGCCAAAAAAATAGCACGAGCTGGTATTGCCGCTTACTGTCCCGATCTGCGGCTGCGAAATGATGCCAGCGCCCGATCGAATTTTTCCTTGGTCTGTGTCGTAACACCGCCGCTGCGGTATTCATCGATAACGAACGATTCGATTCGCGAAACCAGTTTGTCGATATCCTCACCGGGCAACTTGTTGTCGCCGGTCTCCGAACCGTGAACACGCGATGCCGCACCAAACAGGTTGATCCATCGCTCGCTTTGCCGGCCCAGTCGCAGCACGTCGTAGAATTCCGTCCCCGGCCGTGGCCCGCCCTTCATCATGCTGACAATCGCAGCGCCGAGTGAAATCGGAACGAAAAGCAGGTCGAGTATGCCGTCGGCGATGAGCTTCACCTGGAACACGGCAACATCGTGAATCATGTGCCGCCGGTCCGGCACCGGCTGCGAAGTATCCGGTGCCACCGGAAGCGTGTCTGGCCCCTCTTGCATGGCCTGAATATAGCACGGGCGTGCTGGCGCACCGGGCAGCGATTTAGTATTGTACGTCAAGTACTTACAGCATCCTCTACCTCGCCGGACGAACTATGCCGCGTATTCTCCCTGCCGCCGAATTCCATCACGACAAAGGCGATGCGCTTGGTGTTCTGCTGGTCAATCTGGGTACACCGGATGCACCATCCAGCGCCGCGGTGCGGCGCTATCTTCGCGAGTTCCTGTGGGATCCGAGAATTGTCGAGCTGCCCCGCTGGCTGTGGTGGCTGATCCTGCACGGCTACATTCTTCGCGTCAGGCCGGCGAGATCGGCAAAGGCCTATCGCAAGATCTGGACCGAACGCGGCTCGCCGTTGCTGTTGAACTCACAGGCACTGACGCAATCCGTTGCAAGGAAATTGTCAGCGCGGCTCAAGGGCAATGTGCAGGTGGAACTCGCCATGTCTTATGGAAACCCTTCGATCCCGGCCGCAATCGATCGACTGCTGGCGAACAATTGCCGCCGGCTTCTGCTGCTGCCCCTTTACCCGCAGTACTCGAGCACGACCACGGCCTCGGTCTTCGCTGCGGTGAACAGCGACCTCAGCCGCCGCCGCTGGATACCCGAGTTTCGTTTCATCAATCATTATCATGACAATCGCAGCTATATCGCTGCACTCGCGGCCAGCGTGCGAAACTATCGCAGCCGCCACGGCAGCGGCGACCTGCTGCTGTTCTCGTTTCACGGCATACCGCGTGACTCGCTCGACAAGGGCGATCCATACCATTGTCACTGCCAGAAAACGGCCCGGCTGGTTGCGGACGCGCTGGGCCTTGCAGACACCGATTGGAAAATCAGCTTTCAGTCGCGTGTCGGCCGCCAGGAATGGTTGCGACCGTACACCGATGAAACGGTAAAGCAGCTTGGCGCAAAAAAGCTCGCCAAACTTGACGTCTTATGCCCTGGTTTTGTCGTAGACTGCCTCGAAACGCTGGAGGAAATTGCGATGCAGAATGCCGGGTTTTTCAGCGCAGCCGGCGGTGGCACGCTACGCTACATTGCGGCGCTGAACGACAGCGAGGATCACGCATCGATGCTGGCAGATCTTGCCGCAAGCCAAATTGCCGGCTGGCCGGAATCCCGGGCGGACCACGACCCGCTTGCCGGGAAACGCGACAGCCTGCGCCTTGCGAAAGCCATGGGCGCAGAGCGCTGACATGCTGGGCCGCTTTCTCGAATTCAGCGTACAGTCGCGGAATCTTCTTGATTCACTCCGCTTCTACAAGGCCCTGGGTTTTTCCGAACTCGAAATCGGTGACACCTGGACTCACAAGTACACAGTGGTCAGCGATGGCGATGTCTGCATCGGTCTGCACGGCCGCGAATTCGACAGTCCGGCGGTCACCTTCGTGCACCAGGATCTCGCACCGCATGCGCGTGCAATGGCGGATCATGGATATGAATTTTCCGTGCTGCGTGTCGATGAGGACATATTCAATGAACTGGTCTTTGCCGATCGCGATGGCAACGCAGTATCGATGATCGAGGCACGCACGTTTACGCCGCCCGATGACGACACCCGGAGGTCAGCCTGCGGTGAGTTTTTTGAGATCACCTTGCCGGCCCGTGACGCGATGCGTGCAGGCCTTTTCTGGGCTCCGCTGGCTCCGCAAATACTGCGCGTGCGTGAAGAGCCTACGACGCACATGCGTTTTCTCGCCGGCAAGATCGCGCTCGGCCTGAGCGAGAGCATTGCACTGGATGCCCCTTCGATTTGCTTCAAGTGCGACGACCGCCACACGCTGGCGGAAATCATCGAGCGCCATGGGCTGCAGCAAAAGAAATTTCCCGGTTTTGAAGGCGCGTTCTCGGTGTTGCAGGCGCCCGAAGGCACCAGGCTCTACCTCTTCGACGAGGATTTTCTTGGCGAAAGCTATGTCGTCGCCGAGTCCGAAGAAACTCCGTAGCGTCAGCGCAAGTCGGCGACACGCTCCGCCTGGCGGCGCAGCGCCGTACCGATACCCGCTTCATCGAACAGCGCATTGATTGCACCGAGATCCGGTGCTGAAGGCCGCAAGCCCGATTTCGGCCGGTCGAACGTCACGTCACAGGCAATCCCGGTCAGTTGCCGCGCCAGCATGGCAGCACCCTTGTGCGTGTCGAGCTTGGCGGCCAGCGTTTTCGCGCCGCGTACAGCAACTTCGTGCACCTTGTCCAGGTTCGCATAAATCGCATCGAGGTTGCCGAAATGCTGCAGCAACGCCGCTGCGGTTTTCTTGCCGACCCCCGGCACACCCGGGATGTTGTCCACACTGTCACCGGCGAGTGCAAGGAAATCGGCGATTTGTTCCGGCCATACGCCGAAGACTTCAGGAATCTGGTTGTAAAGAATCTTGCCTTTCCCCGCAAAATCCCAGAACACGTCGTCTTTGGTAACCAGCTGTGCAAGATCCTTGTCACGGCTGACGATCGTTGAGGCCATGCCCTTGCGCCGGCCTTCGCTGACCAGCGTGCCGATGAGATCGTCGGCCTCGTACTGCGGGTGCGCACTCTGCATCACGCCGATCGCCTTCGCATAGCGGCGGCATTGCTCGAACTGGCGTTTGAGTTCCGGTGGCGCCGGTTCTCGATTGGCTTTGTACGCCGGATAGATGCTGCTGCGAAACGACGTGGTCAGGCTCTCGTCGAACAGCACTGCCACATACTCCGGTTTCACCTGTTCCAGAAAATCGCCAAGGAAACGGCAGAACCCGTACAGCGCATTAATGGGATTGCCGTTGTCATCGACCATGTCGTCCGGCATGGAAAAGTGCGCGCGAAAGACATAGACGCTGGCATCAATGAGATATTGCATGCCGGGATTGTAGAGGTTTATGCGACCTTACGCTGATGAATGGCGTTGCCAGTGTTGGCACCGCACCGGGTGCCCTTTTCACTCGAAAAGCCAAACTCACTCAAAGGGCACCCGGTACGTCGCCAACCGGGCGGCGATGCGCCGGGCTGCCGTTCGAGCGCATTTCCCCTTAAGCGAGAACGGCAGCCCGGTGCGTCGCCAATGTGTAGCGATTATTGCGGGCGACACGTTCCCGTTTCAGGCCTGGCCAGGCTCGTCGAATATGGTTACGCCGACGGCGAGGTGATCGCTGAGGCGGGCATGCAATGGACTCGAACGCGGAATGTGCGCGAGCAGGTACTGCATCTGGTCCGCCAGTACCCGGCGGCCCTTGAGGTAGATGTACTCGGCGTAGGTCGGGGTAAACGGTACGGCGATCAGTTGCATCGATGCCTGCTCTGGTGTGCGTCCACCCTTGTGGTTGTTGCAACGCCGGCAAGCGGTAGCGACGTTGTTCCACGCGTCCGTGCCACCGCGCGACAAAGGCGTAATGTGGTCGCGCGTCAGATCGCGTGTCTGGAAACGCGATGCGCAATAAAGGCAGATGTTTGCATCGCGCTTGAACAAGGTGCGGTTGTTGAGTGGTGGAACGTACTGGTCACGAATGAACGCAAGTCCCTGGCTGGTGCCGTTGGTCGCAACGATGGAACTGACATCTATGGAACTGCGGCGGCCACTGCACGCTCTGTATCCACCGAATACGGTGTACAAGCGGGTACCGCAGGCGTACGCAACCTGTTCGGCATGGTAAAGCCGGACCGCTTCACGATAGTCGATCCATTCCAATGGCATGCCGGCCACGTCGGTTCGCAGAACCTGTTGCGAAAGGTCAGATGCGGCTCCGTACAACATCAAAATGCTCCCACTTCAGGCCTGTATATTGCAGAACGGCATGAAAAAAGCAATTGCAGGCGCGGTTTGCGATTGTGTTGCGCTATGTCATTATTCGCCTTCCGCGTCACAGCTGATGTGACCTGGTACGGAAAATTCCCCTGTAACGGAGAGCAAATATGCCGCTGACGGTTGGCGTGCTTAAGGAAACTTTGAAGGGCGAAACGCGCGTTGCGCTGACCCCCGAGATTACAGCCAAACTGATCAAACTCGGGGTGTCCGTCGTCATGGAGCGCGGCGCGGGCGAAGCTGCGCAGATTCCCGATGCTGACTACCAGGGCGTTGAAATGACCGACGCAAAAGGGGTTTTGGCAAAAGCGGGACTGCTTTTGACCGTACAGCCTGCAAATGCGGATGCGGTCGGCAAGTTGCGTAACGGCGCGGTTGTGGCCGGGTTGATGTACGGCCATATAAATAAGGAGTTGGTCGGCGCGTTGAAAAAGAACAATGTGACCGGCTTCGCCATGGAACTCATTCCGAGAATTTCCCGTGCGCAAAGCATGGACGTACTTTCATCTCAGGCAGCGGCGGCCGGCTACCGGGCCGCGCTGATTGCGGCGACCACGCTGGACAAGTTTTTTCCCATGCTGACCACCGCTGCCGGCACCATTCGTCCGGCACAGGTACTGGTCATCGGTGCAGGCGTTGCAGGCCTGCAGGCAATCGCAACAGCGAAACGACTCGGCGCCGTGGTCAAAGCTTATGACGTGCGAAGTGCTACGCGCGAACAGGTGCAATCGCTCGGCGCGAAGTTCGTCGACACCGGCGTGTCGGCCGAAGGCGAAGGCGGTTACGCGCGCGAACTGACCGCCGATGAGAAGAAACAACAGCAGGCCGCTCTCGACAAGGAGATCGCCGCATCCGACGTCGTGATCAGCACGGCTGCGATTCCGGGACGACCGGCGCCGAGGATCATTTCCGCCGAAGCCGCACGAGCGATGAAACCCGGCGCAGTCATCGTCGATCTCGCTGCCGAAACCGGTGGCAACTGCGCGCTAACCAAGCCGGGCGAAACGGTGATCGACAACAAGGTGAAGATTGTCGGCCCGGTGAACCTGCCGGCAGCGCTCGGCCGTCATGCCAGCGACATGTACGCGCGAAATCTTTACAACTTCATCAGCCCTGCCATTGACAAGGGCGAACTCAAAATCAACTGGGAAGACGAAGTCTTCGCGTCCTCGGTTCTCACCCGGGATGGGGAAATCAAACACAAGGCGACGAAGGAATCGATCGAAGGGGGAGCATCGAGATGATTGACGGATTCATTGCCCTTTATATCTTCATGCTTGCCGCGTTCGTCGGTCACGAAGTGATCGGACGGGTACCGGCGATTCTGCACACACCGCTCATGTCCGGATCGAACTTCGTGCACGGCATCGTGCTGGTCGGCGCCATGGTAGCGCTCGGCCGCGCCGAAACGCCGCTCGAAATGACCATCGGTTTCATCGGCGTATTCCTCGGCGCCGGAAACGCGGTCGGCGGTTACGTCGTAACCGAGCGGATGCTTGAGATGTTCAAGAGCAGCAGGGAGAAGAGCTGATGGATGAAGTCTTCTCCGTGCGCACCGTGATCGCGGCATCGTATTTCATCGCTGCCATACTTTTTATCTTCGGCCTGAAGCGCATGAGTTCACCGGTGACCGCTCGCGGCGGCATCGTGTGGGCCGGCGCCGGCATGGTCGTCGCCACGCTGGTCACGTTCCTGTACCCGGGCATGACCAACTACATACTGATGATGATCGCCATCGGCCTGGGCGGCATCCTGGCGTGGGTCAGCGGCAAACGCGTTGCCATGACCGACATGCCGCAGATGATTGCGTTGTACAACGGCATGGGCGGCGGCTCTGCGGCGGCGATCGCAGCGGTCGAACTTTTCGGTGGCGAAGAGCACGGCGCTATCTTCGGGATTCTGGCAGTGGCAGGCGGCATGATCGGCGCCGTCTCGTTCAGCGGCAGCCTCATTGCTTTCGGCAAGTTGCAGGGCCTGATCAAGAAGTCGATGCGTTTCAGTGGCCAGCAGGTCGTCAACCTGCTGTTGCTGGCAGCGACCGTGATAACCGCCGGTGTGATTGTCGCGCAGCACGGTGAACCGGATTTTGTGGTGCTGTTCTTCGTGATGGCCCTCATTCTCGGCGTGACCATGACCCTGCCGATCGGTGGCGCCGATATGCCGGTGGTCATCTCGCTATACAACGCGCTGACCGGACTTGCGGTCGCGTTCGAGGGATTCGTGCTGCAGAACCCGGCGATGATCATCGCAGGAACCGTGGTTGGCGCCGCCGGTACCTTGCTAACGCAGTTGATGGCGAAAGCGATGAACCGGTCGCTGGGGAATGTGCTGTTTTCGGGCTTTGGCGAACAGTCGGCGGCCGGCGGCACGGTTTCCGGCAGCATGAAGCCGATCGAGGCCAGCGATGTCGCCGTCATGATGGCCTTCGCCAACAAGGTGCTGATCGTTCCCGGCTATGGCATGGCGGTCGCACAGGCGCAGCACAAGGTCTGGGAACTGACCAAGATCCTGCGTGAACGCGGCGTCGACGTGAAATTCGCCATCCACCCGGTGGCCGGGCGCATGCCGGGTCACATGAACGTGTTGCTCGCCGAAGCAGGCGTGCCGTATGACATCATTTACGACCAGGACGAAATCAATTCCGAGTTCGCCACCGCGGATGTGGCGCTGATCATCGGCGCGAACGACGTGGTCAACCCGGTGGCTCGAACCGATCCGTCCAGTCCGATCTTCGGCATGCCGATTTTGAATGCGGACCAGGCGAAGAATGTCATCGTGATCAAGCGCGGCCAGGGCGCGGGATTTTCAGGGATCGAGAACGCACTGTTCTACCTCGACCAGACACGCATGCTTTACGGCGATGGCCAGGAAGTGGCAGGCAAGCTGATTCACGAAATCAAGCAGCTCTAGTAATTAGGGTGACAGTAACCTTAATTCACCGCGTAATTAGGGTGACAGTAACCTTAATTCACCTGCAAAATTTGGTTACTGTCACCCTGCCTCTGGGTGAATTAAGGTTACTGTCACCCTAATTACTGTCACCCTAATTGCCTGCGGGCCTCGGGCGCTGCTGCCGGTTGCGCAG
>JAHKKM010000247.1 GCA_020027645.1 Pseudomonadota bacterium | reverse complement strand
GGTGTTTGTTCGCCATGCGCACGTCGCGCCACTCTTTCTGCAACGACCGGTCACCCGCGATCGGGCGAAGTTTTGCCAGTTCGTCGAGGTTGGTGATCCAGCCGTCTCCTATGCGCGCAGAGATCAATGCCGCGAGTTGCGGATTGCATGCGGCGAGCCAGCGGCGTTGCGTTACGCCGTTGGTCTTGTTGTTGAACTTGGCCGGCCATAACTCTGCGAAATCACGAAACAGTCCTTCGCGCAACAGCCGGGAATGCAGGGCGGCGACACCGTTCACGGAATAGCTGCCGACGATCGCGAGGTACGCCATCCGGATCATTGACGAATCGCTGCTGATGAGCGACATGCGGCGAAGCCGGTCGGCGTCGCCGGGCCAGGTCTGGCTCACCTCGTGCAGAAAGCGTGCGTTGATTTCAAAGACGATCTCGAGAATTCGCGGCAACAACCGGCGAAACATCTCGACCGACCACTGCTCCAGCGCTTCCGGCAGCAGTGTGTGATTGGTATAAGCCATGACCGATCGGGTGATTTCCCATGCGGCATCCCAGGTCAGGCCGTGATCGTCCATCAACAGCCGCATCAGCTCAGGAACAGCAATTGCCGGATGCGTGTCGTTGAGCTGGAAACAGTGATGATCGACAAAGGCGTCGAAATCTTCGTTTCGCAGGCACCAGCGCCGCAAAACATCCTGCAGGCTCGCCGATGCCAGAAAATACTGCTGGCGCAACCGCAGTTCCTGGCCGTTTTCGCTCGCCGCGTTCGGGTACAGCACCATGGTTATGTTTTCAGCTACGTTCTTCGCCGCGACCGCATCCACGTAGCTGCCGGCATTGAACTCCTCGAGATCGAATTCCTCGGTTGCCGCTGCCGACCAGAGCCGCAGGGTATTGACGATCCCATTGCGGTAACCAGGTATAGGGATATCGAAGGGGATGGCCAGGACGTCGTGAGTTCCCAGCCAGCTGTGATGCGAATTGCCGCGTTCGTCCGTCTGCGAGGTCGTGTATCCGCCAAACTTGATGGTGCGTGCAAACTCGAAGCGTTCGATTTCCCATGGATACCCTTCCCGCAACCAGGGATCCGGCTCCTCGACCTGCACGCCGTTGTCGATGCGCTGGCGGAACATGCCGTAGCGATAGCGTATGCCGTAGCCTACGACCGGAAGCTTCAGCGTGGCGCAGCTGTCGAGGAAGCAGGCAGCCAGGCGGCCAAGGCCGCCGTTGCCGAGACCCGCATCGTGCTCGCGATCCAGTATGTCTTCGAGGGTGAGGCCGAGCCTGTTCAGGGCCTCGCGGGTTTCCTCCTCAAGATCGAGACAAAGCAGCGCATTTCTCAGCAGGCGTCCCATGAGGAACTCGAGCGACAGGTAGCAGGTCACGCGGCTGTTAGTGCGTTCGACAGCGATATTTGACTGGTTCCACCGTTCCATCAGGCGATCGCGAATGGCGAACACAATTGACTGGAACAGGAATGGGGAACGCGTACGGATGGTGCGCCGGCCCAGCAAGCGCGAGAAATAATGGGTCAGGTCCTCAAGGATCGCGTCCGCGGTCATGGGCAGGGCAGGCGCCTGCAACAGCTCGATATCGCCGATTCTTGCGCTGTCGTCCGAACATACAGCCATCAATTCATCTCCATCAGACGGCCGTTGCATTCCCGGCAGGGCCGAGTATCAGGGTGGCCAGCGGCGGCAGCGTCAGTGACAGGCAGAATGGCTTGCCATGACTGCTCTGTGTGGTCGCCACGACCAGGCCCGAATTTCCCGCGTTGCTGCCACCATACACCGCTGAATCCGTGTTGAGCAGCTCGACATACTGACCACCCTGCGGCACACCGATACGATAATCGTATCGAACCACCGGTGTCAGATTCGCAACGCAAACTGCAAAATTGCCGCTTCTTTCACGCCGTATCCATGAAAATACGCTCGCGTCCCGGTCTTGCCAGTCGATCCACTCGAATCCCTGCGGTTCAAAATCGACCTGGTGCAGCGCAGGCGTGCGCCGGTACAGGTTGTTCAGGTCCTGAACCAGTTTTTGCATTCCCCTGTGCCGCGGCTGCTCAAGCAAGTGCCAGGCTAGCGATCGATCGTGGCTCCATTCCTCCCACTGTGCCAGCTCCGCCCCCATGAAGAGCAGTTTTTTGCCAGGGTGGCAGTACATCAGGGCAAAGTAGGCGCGCAGGTTGGCAAACTTCTGCCACTCGTCTCCGGGCATCCGGCTGAGCAACGACCGCTTACCGTGCACGACTTCATCGTGCGACAACGGCAACACGAAATTCTCGTTGAAAGCGTAGACCAGGCCAAATGTCATCTTGTCGTGGTGATAACGTCGATGAACCGGATCCTCGCCCATATAAGAGAGTGTGTCGTTCATCCAGCCCATGTTCCATTTGTAGGTGAAACCAAGGCCACCGTAATCGGTCGGGCGCGACACGGCAGGCCATGCAGTGGATTCCTCGGCAAAAGAGAGCCCGCCCCTGGCGTGAATCTCGCGATTCAGGCGGCGCAGGAACTCGACCGCTTCGAGATTTTCATTACCGCCGAATTCATTCGGCAGCCATTCGCCGTCCTTGCGTGAATAATCGAGATACAGCATCGAGGCGACGGCGTCGACGCGCAGTGCGTCGACATGAAATTCCTCGATCCAGTAGAGCGCGCTGCCGATCAGGTAGTTGATGATTTCACGGCGGCCGAAGTTGAAGATCAGCGTGCCCCAGTCGGCGTGCTCGCCTTTGCGTGGATCCTCGTGTTCATATAATGCAGTGCCATCGAATTGACGCAAGCCGTGTTCGTCGCGGGGAAAGTGCGCCGGCACCCAGTCGATGATCACTCCGATGCCCGCCTGATGGAATTGATCGACCAGGTAGCGAAATTCATCCGGCTGACCGAAACGCTGCGTCGGCGCATACAAGCCGATCGGTTGATAGCCCCAGGAGCCGTCGAATGGATGCTCTGTGACCGGCAGCAACTCGACATGAGTGAAGCCCAGGTCAGCGACATAGCTGACGAGTTCCCGGGCATGTTCACGATAGGTCAGCGAGCGATTGCCTTCCAGCGTGTTGCGTCGCCAGGATCCAAGGTGGACTTCGTAAATACTCAGCGGCCGATCGAGTGCCGGAACAGGGCATCGCTTGCTCATCCAGTGGTCGTCGCCCCAGCGGTAACGGCTCCGGTAAACGACTGAGGCATTGTTCGGCGGAGCTTCGAAATAGTGCGCGTATGGATCTGACTTCAGCGGCAGCAGATTGCCGGCTCGATCGAGCAGCTCGTATTTGTATTTGGCACCGGATGCAATCCCGGGCAGAAAGATTTCCCAGATGCCATTGCCGGGATGCAGGCGCATGACGTGGCAACGGCCGTCCCACTGGTTGAAATCGCCAATGACACTGACCCGTCGTGCATTCGGCGCCCAGACCGCGAATCGGGTTCCCGGGATCCCGAGCAGTTTGGTGCATTGCGAGCCGAGTTTTCTGTAGACTTCCCGGTGCGAACCCTCACCCAACAGGTACAGGTCCAGTTCCCCGAGCGTCGACGGGAAGCGATAAGGGTCCTCGATATCCTGCTGCTGACCGGATGCAGTCAATGCTCTCAGCCGGTAACGGCGGTATCGCGGCGGCAATACTGCCGCGAAAATACCTCCGTCATGGATGCGCTCCATT
>JAHKKM010000067.1 GCA_020027645.1 Pseudomonadota bacterium | reverse complement strand
TGCTCCGTTGTGCACCAGCACCGGGACCTGGCCATTCGGATTCAGCGCAACGAACGCCGCGGAATGCTGCTCGAAATTGTGCAGGTCGATGTAGTGACTTTCGTAGGGAATTCCCTTTTCCGCAAGACATAGCAGCGGCTTCATCGAATTCGCGCTCGGTTCGTAATGATAGAGTTGCGGTTTGCTCATTGTTATATAGCTTCCTGTTGTAATTCGGGGTTCTTACGGCTCGTCGATGCCGGGATACCAGGGCGTGCGGCCGCCGAGCACCCGGGACTCCTGGATGATCTCGGCGACCAGCTCTTCCTGGCGATAGGCCATCACGTGAACGCCCGACACGCCTTCAATTTCGCGCACCTGCTGGATCATCTCGATGCAGATTTTCTTTCCTTCCTGCTTCTGGTTCGCGCTACCGGCCAGCCGCTTGATGATGGAGTCGGGAATATGTACGCCAGGTACGTGCTGGCGGATCCACTCGGCAGCGCGCGCCGATGCCAGCGGCCCGACGCCAACCAGTATGAATGCCTTCTTGTGCAGGCCCATGTCGCAAACCCTGGCCATGAACTGTTTCAGGCGTTCCACATCGAAACAATACTGCGTCTGGATGAACTGTGCGCCGGCTTCGATCTTTTTTGCCAGCCGTATCGGCCGGAAGTCGAGGGGCGGCCTGAAAGGATTGGCCGCCGCACCCAGGAACACCCGTGGCGGATGGGTGATTTTGCGCCCGCTCTGGAATCGCGACTCATCGCGCATCTTGCGCAGCATCGCGAGCAGCGTGATTGATTCCAGGTCGAACACCGGTTTTGCCTGCGGGTGATCTCCCGCCTGCACACCGTCGCCGGTCAGGCAAAGTATGCTTGCCACGCCGATCGCGGCGGCGCCGAGCACATCGCCCTGGATCGCGATTCGATTCCGGTCGCGGCAGGACACCTGCATGATGGCCGAATAATTGGCGCGCCTAAGGATTGCGCAGACGGCGACGCTCGACATGTGGCAGTTCGCGCCGGATCCATCGGTTGCATTCATGGCGTCGACAGAGCCATCAAAAATGCGTGCCTTTTCGAACACCTCTTCCGGATCGGAGGAATCGGGCGGCGACAGTTCCGCCGTCACCGTGAACTCTCCCGCGCGGAGCAACTTCTCGATCCGCCCTGGAGAACTGTGCCCCGGTTCGAGCGGCAGGAAATGGCCGGCTGCCGGGTTGTCCAGCATGGTCATCCGGCCGCGTCCCCGATTTCAGGCACGCCTTTCTTCCTGCGCACCTCGCGCAGCCACGAAGAGCTGCCCTGCAGCCGATGATCGACCATGGCCTGGATACCTTGTATACGATCGCCGTCCCGCATCAGCCTGCTGCCTGCAAAGGCGTCCACCCAGACGCAGGGCATCTCCGGTTTGATTTCACAGTGACCGTTACTGCGCACCCCACCGCAGGGTCCGTTGCGCATGGATTTCGGACAATTCATGGGGCAGACCATGCCGGTCGCACCAAGCGTGCAGGAACCGCACATTTTGGTGTCGAACAGAAATCCCTTGACCAGCTTCTCGACGGCAGCGACCGGCTTGTCCATCCGCGCGTAACCGATACGTCGGAACAAGGGATGCAACGATGTGAGTACCGCTTCGAATCCGTTGTAGACGGCTTCGAAGAACCGGGCGTGCCTCGAGGCCCATCGGCGAACGCTGTACATGACCAGTCTCCCTTACGCGGCCCCGGCGCCGTCTGACATGCGCGTCGGTTGCGCAGATTGGCGACAGTATTTGCCCTGCAGCGCTACCTTGGCCCTGCCACTGATGATATTTTGCGGTACAGGATGCCGTGAAAATCGACTCAGGGGGAAGTAATTCAGTGAATTCTGATCCGCGACAATTGATTTTCAGCGCGCCGATGAGCCGCTTGCAGATCGTCGCCGTCGCCATGACGATCGTGCTCAACGCCCTCGACGGCTTCGACGTGTTGGCCATCAGTTTCGCATCCCCTGGCATCGCAGCAGAATGGGGCATCAACCGTGCTGCGCTAGGCATCGTGCTCTCGATGGAACTCATCGGCATGGCCGTAGGGTCGGTGTTGCTCGGCAATATCGCCGACCGGATCGGCCGGCGTAAGACGATGCTCGGCTGCCTGGTCGGCATGGCGGGCGGAATGTTCATGGCAACGACCGTGACGGGCCTCGTCGACCTGTCCATCTGGCGGGTCATCACCGGCCTCGGCATAGGCGGCATGCTGGCGACGATCAACGCCGCGGCCGCCGAGTTTTCCAACGCGCGACGCAAGCACCTGTGCGTTTCCCTGATGGCGATCGGATATCCGGTCGGCGTCGTATTCGGCGGCACGATCGCGGCGCAATTGCTGCAGTCCTATGACTGGCGATCCGTCTTTTACCTGGGCACCACGATGACCGCCATCTGCATACCGCTGGTGTACTTGCTGATACCGGAGTCGGTGCACTGGCTGGTTTACAAACAGCCGAAGGGCGCACTCGAAGCAATCAACCGTACGCTGAAGCGCATGGGGCATGCGGCGATCGACGCGCTTCCGGCAATGCCCTCAAGACCTGCGGGGCGGAGGATCAGCGATATTTTCGCACCCGAGTTGCTGGCAACGACGCTGATACTGGCGGCGACCTATTTCCTCCACGTAATGACGTTCTATTACATCATCAAGTGGGTGCCGAAAATCGTTGTCGACATGGGATTCATGGCGTCGTCCGCCGCGACCGTTCTCGTCTGGACCAATGTCGGCGGTGCTACCGGTGGCGCGATACTCGGCATCCTGACCATGCGATATAATGTCAAGGCACTCACTATAGCGGTGTTGCTGCTGTCGACCGTAATGATTGTGATCTTCGGTAACACGTCGGCGGATCTGACAAAGCTTTCCCTGATCTGTGCTGTGGCCGGGTTCTGCACGAATGCCGGCATCGTGGGACTGTATGCCATCTTCGCGCATGCCTATCCTACGCACGTGCGCGCGTCCGGCACCGGCTTCGCGGTTGGTATGGGACGCGGCGGCTCGGTATTGGCCCCGATTGTCGCGGGGTTCCTGTTCGAGGCGGGTGTCACGCTGCCGACAGTCTCGATTGTGATGGGGCTCGGTTCGACCCTCGCGGCAGGCATGCTGATGCTGCTCAAGCTGCGTCCGGAGCAACCAGTAACGACTCAACCGGAACCAGCACCGACACCTTAGCGGAAAAGGTGTCAGGTTTATTTTTCCGTGGAAAATGAAAAATAAACCTGACACCTTTTCCGGTTCGACCCCACCGTACTTTCAGGCGGTGTTACTGCGCCACCGGTCCGAGCCCGCGTATGAAGTGCGCGCCACTTCTGCATACGGCACTGGACTGACGATCGCGCGTATCTCCGCCTGCGCATGCTTTTCGACGGTTGGTTTCCTTGAACCGCCTTTTTCCTCGCCCCAGACCAGTGTGACTTCGGTGCCGGGTTCGGCAAATTTTTCGTCCAACACTGCAAGCGTCAGCATGCGGCGTTCGTTCGAACTGTAGCCGATCCAGGTCGACAGGCCAGCGAGCCTTCCACCGGCCATGACCCGGTCGAACGGATGCATCGAGTAGACAGCCGACGGGAAGTCCATGTACTTGGCGCGATCGCGTTCGAATAACTGCGATCCGATACAGCGCAGCGAATCGTCGTTGTCGAGCGCCAGCGTGACCTTCTTTCGGTGGGGCGCCTTTTGTCTTTTCTCGAGCGCCTTCCGGCCGATGAAATCGTGATCGAACTTGATGATATGTCCGTAACCCATATCCCAGGGCGTGAAGTAGTAATCCTCGATATCGTCCGAATAAAAGCTGCCGCCGAGCGATGCTCTCGCTTCATACGCCGTTGCCGGCGCCCACTTGCGGTAGCCTTTCATCGAGTCGCCCGAGTAAACAGCGGGCAAAGGTGACGGTATCCAGCCCGACTCGAGCGTGTTCGAGGAATAGGCGCGGCCTCCTACCAGCCGCATGCCGAATTCTTCGCCAGCCTTGATCAGCGCCTGCCTGACCGCTTCACCGTCTTTCCAGGGACCGAAAAATTCGAAGCCCGGCTGGCCGGCCATGCCGTGCCGCAGCGCCTGCACCTTCTTTCCGGCGATCGTCACGGTGGTTGAGTTGAAGAATTTAAGGTCGGGCGGCGCCCTTCGGAGCGCTTTCCTGATCGTGTCCATCGCCGACGGGCCCTGCACCTGGAAGCGATAGGACTTGCGGCGGCTCGGATCCTTGCGCAGCGCCGTTCTCTGGTCGAGTTTCAGCCTGACGTCGTAATCGCCGGTGTCGGCATGGTACTGAACCCAGTTCAGCGCCGGTGCGCGGCCGACGAGATTGAACTTGTTCTTTGCCAGGTAGAAAAGAATCACGTCGCCGATCACGTAGCCATCCGGACTGCAGGGCACGAATTGCTTCGCTTTATTGACAGTGAAATTCTCGAAGCTGTTGATCGCGAGATAACGCAGCAAATCGAATGCATCGGGGCCTTCAACGGCCAGATCCGCCATATGATAGGACTGGTTATACAGAACGCAGGTTTTCTGCCACGCCTGCTGTTCGTCGCGCCAGTTCGTATACTCGGCCGGGACGCCAGGATAGGCGTTCGGGCCGGCCGGAGAGTGACGCAACATGTCAACCGGATTGCCGGCCGCTTTGATCGCGTCCTCGAGAGTCTTCACGCGCATGACGGCAAGGTCCTCCGAGCTGCAAATACTGATCAGGGAAACATGTTTGCAGAAAGCGGACAGGCGTACCAGCCATGGCGGTGAACGATATGCGAACGACAGCGAAGCAGTTTTCGCTTGCAGGGGAAATCCGGTCTGGAATGAGATGTTGCAGGCGGCGCTTCCGGGTCAGAATACCGTGAATCCTCGAAAGCCTTGGGGAGACTGACCGCACAGGAGTCTGATCATTCATGACAAAGGTTGCAGGCAAGGTTGCATTTATCACGGGTGGCGGCTCCGGGGTCGGCTTTGGGCAGGCCAGCGTCTTCGCTGCGGCCGGTTGCAAGATCGCGATCGCCGATATTCGTCAGGACCATCTCGACCAGGCACGCAAGCACCTGGAGGACGCTGGGCGCGAAGTAATGGCAGTCAAACTCGACATCAGCGATCACAAGGCTTATCGGCGCGCTGCTGACAAAGTGGAAAAGTCGCTCGGACCCGTTCAACTGCTATTCAACACCGCCGGCGTGTCGCAGTTCGGCCCGATTCAAAACGCGACCCGCGAGGACTGGGAGTGGCAGATCAACGTCAATCTGTGGGGGATGATCAACGGCATACAGATATTCCTGCCACGCATGCTCGAACGCGGCGACGACTGCCACATTGTCAACACGGCATCGATGTCAGCGTTCGTCTCGTTGGCGCGCACCGGGCTCTACTGTACGACCAAGATGGCAGTCCGCGGTCTCACCGAATGCCTCAGCATGGATCTGGAAAATACGAAGGTCCATGTGTCGCTGCTGTGTCCCGGCGCGGTGAATTCGAACATTCATGAATCCGTACTGACGCGGCCGAAGCATCTCGAGAAAACGGGCTACTATGGCGCCGACCCGGAAGTATTCTCCTACCTGAAGAAAGTCATCGAGGTCGGCATGGAACCCGAGACGCTCGCAAAGTATGTGCTCAAGGGTGTGGAGGACGACGCGCTGTACATATTGCCTTATCCGGAATTCAGGGAGCCGCTGGAGAGGATTCACGCACGTGTCATGGATGCACTCGCGAATCCCGAAGACGATCCCGAATACGAGAAACGCGTCGCCCACGGTGTGCCGGGCGGCAAACGCAAATAGGCCTGCAATCAGAGAGACCAGGGGTAACCAGATGGCGAAAGACGATGCAATCGCGAAACTGCAACAGCGCATAGACAAGCTGGAGCACGAACTCGGCATTCAACAGGACATTCATGCAATCCGCCGCTTGCAGTACGCCTACGGCTATTTCATCGACAAGTCCCAGTACAACGAATGTGTCGATCTGTTTGCCGAGGACGCCGAGGTCTGGTTCCTGGGCGGCATTTACAAAAACAAGGCAGGGATCCGCCGGCTCTATATCGAACGCTTTCGCAAGAACTTCACCGAGAATCACAACGGTCCACGATACGGCTGGCTGCTCGACCATCCACAGATGCAGATGATCATCGACGTGGCAGCCGACAGAAAAACGGCCGAAGCACGCGGCCGCTCGATGATGCAGGCCGGCACACACGAAACGGCCAAAATAAAACAGCGTCAGTGGTGGGAAGGGGGCATTTACGAAAACCGCTACGTCCGGGACAAGGGCGTGTGGAAGTTCAAACGACTCGGCTATTTCCCCTTCTGGCACGGCAGTTTCGCCGAAGGCTGGGGCAAGACGCCTATCGATTTCATCCCCATGCCAAAGACCTGCTATCCGGAAGATCCGCTCGGGCCGGACCAGCTCATCGAACCGCCACCGCGCTTGTGGCCGGCAACCGACGTCGTTCCCTTCCACTTCTCCCATCCCGTCACCGGCAAACCGATCAAGGTCGACAACAGCCGGGCGCGCGAGGGTTTCGAAAGTGAGAAGTGACGACGAGAAATAATGGCGAGAAATAATGTCGACAAAAACTGCGCCGCTGTACCTGTTGCCCGGTTTGATGTGCGACCACCGGATCTGGGCCCCGCAGCTTGCAGCGCTGGCAGCGTTTCGCCCGGTTGCCGTCGACGGCTACGGTGACGCACGAAGCCTGGTCACGATGGCCCGGCGCGTACTCGCGTCGGCGCCGGACCGGATCTCGCTGGCCGGCCATTCGATGGGCGGGCGGGTCGCGCTCGAGATGATTCGCATCGCCCCGGATCGCGTCGAGCGGCTGGCGCTCCTCGACACCGGTGTTCATCCGGTCGCCAAGGGTGAACAAGACAAGCGCATGGCGCTACTGGAACTGGGCAGACGCGAAGGAATGGAAGCATTGGTCGATGCATGGCTGTTGCCGATGCTGCATCCCGATCGACGGTACTATGCCGCTTTCGTCGAGCCGCTCCGGGACATGTGTGTGAGCTCCGGCATCGAACATTACGAGGATCAGATGACCGCGTTGCTCGAACGCCCGGACGCACGGCCGCTCATGCGCACTATCCGGTGTCCAACACTAATCGGTGTCGGCAGCGACGACGCCTGGGCGTCCGTTGACCAGCACCGGGCGATGGCCGCCGGGATAGCTGGTGCTACGCTGGTGATTTTCGAGCATGCCGGTCACATGACGCCGGTCGAAGCCCCTGAACAGGTGACGGCCGCATTGCGCGACTGGCTGGAATTGCCGCCATGAGCGAGCACGAACAGGTCCGGTCCGTGCAGGCCGACATCAGTTATCTCGCGCCGGGTTCGGACATCAACCGGCGCTTCGTGGCGCCCGGCGTGGAGGTCAATACCGGAACTTACGAAAAACATCGCATGGAGGTGCGCGACGGCCGCAGCATCAGTGACCAGTTCAGCCTCGACAAACACGGTTTCGTGATTGCCCGGCACCAGAGCGCCGTCAGGGATTTCTTCGACAGCAAGGAGGTCGATGCGGTCTACCCGGATGAGGTGGTCGAGATAGTGCGGCGGCTGACCGGCGCAGATCGGGTGGCGACACGCGGCTGGATGGTGCGCACGTCCGGCGAAGTGGCGAAACGCCAACGCAAGGTCGTTGGTTACACCCACAGTGGCGGCGTGCAACCGCCTGCCTCCGAGGCGCATGTAGACTATTCGCCGGAGGTGGCCGAGCGCATGGCGAGGCAGATCTTTGCGCAGGATTTCCCCGGCGAGAAGGCTTATACCCGCTTCATTGCGTCGAGTTTGTGGCGAACGTTTTCAGCGCCGCCGCAGGACTGGCCGCTGGCGCTTTGCGACGGCAGTACCGTCGGCATCGAGGACGGCACGGCGAATGCGCTGATCGTCGTCGATGCGATCCCGGACCGCGCCGCCATGCTCGGCGATTGGCCCGAGGAAAAGACCGCGATCAAGGCGGCGATCTTCCGTCACAACCGGAAGCATCGCTGGTGGTACTTCTCGAACATGCAGCGTGACGAAGTGATCCTGCTCAAATTTCACGACAGCGACCCAAACAGTGTCCTGCGCGTGCCGCATACGGCGTTTCGCGATACCAGTTTTGCCGATGCGCATCCGAGGGCAAGTATCGAATTCCGCACATTCGCTTACTTCCTCTGAAAAGGTGTCAGGTTTATTTTTCCGTGAAAAATAAACCTGACACCTTTTCGACACCTTTTCAGAGCCAAAATCGGTTCGACCCCGTGGTACTGTTGTTCAATCGCCCTCCTCACCCGGACATAAAATCATGACTGAGCGCCGCATCGAAAACAGATTGTTGGTGGTCCTTGTTGCTGCATTGATGTTTGGCCCGGTCGGGGCCGAGACCCTGGTGGTCAGCGCCGCGCGTATGCTGGATGTCGAGAAAGGCAGCGTGACCGGTCCGGTACGTGTGGTCATACGCGATGGCCTGATCGAATCAATCAACCCTGAGCAACTACCGGCCGATGCACGCGTGCTCGAGCTGGGCGACCGCACGCTGATGCCGGGACTGTTCGACATGCATACGCACCTGACGCAGGACTACTTTACGGGTTCGTACTGGGTTACCGCACCGGTGTTTGATAGCGCTCCCGACTGGGCGATCATGGGGGTCCGGTTTGCCGGGCAGACCCTGCAGGCGGGCTTCACCACGGTGCGCGATGTAGGCTCATGGCCGGGTTTTCCTGATGTCGCATTAATGCGTGCAATCGATCGCGGCACCGTGCCCGGACCGGATGTATGGCCGGCCGGCCACTATATATCCACTACGGGTGGTCACTGCGACATCACCGGTTTCGCGCCCGGCATCCAGGAACTGGGGCCGAAGCAAGGCATCTCCGATGGCGTGGACGAGGTGATCAAGGCAGTTCGTTACCAGGCCAAGCACGGTGCGCGCGTGATTAAAGTGTGCGCAACCGGCGGCGTGTTCTCATTCTCAAATAATGCACCAGTCGGTGCCTTGCAATACTCACTCGAAGAACTGCAGGCCATAGTGCGCGAGGCCAACAAGCTCGGTCTGAAAGTGGCCGCTCATGCGCACGGTACCGAGGGGATCAATACTGCGGTGCGAGCCGGCGTTTCGTCTATTGAACATGGCTCGATACTGTCGGACGAGTCGATCAAGCTGATGAAAGAGCACGGCACCTACCTCGTGCCCAACCTTTACATCAACGGCTTGCCACTCCCTCCCGAAACACCGGCTGCCACGGTGGCGAAAAACAAGTACCTGGAACCGCTGGTCGTGCAAAGCCTGCAGAAGGCCTACAAAGCCGGCGTCAACATGGCACTGGGGACCGATGCAGGCGTCTATCCGCACGGCCAGAACGGCCGGGAGTTCGCGGCGCTGGTGGCCAACGGCGTGCCGGAGTTGCATGCACTGAAGATGGCCACCATTTATGCCGCTGATCTCCTCGGCGTGGACGACCGCGGCGTCATCGCCGTCGGCAAGCGCGCCGACCTGATCGCTGTTCCGGGAAACCCGCTGGATGACATCAAGGTGATGGAGGATGTGCGCTTCGTAATGAAACAGGGAATAGTTTACCGGCAGGAGTGATCTCCACTTCTGTATTCAACGCGCAGCGACGAAAAGGTGTCAGGTTTATTTTCCCGTGGAAAAATAAACCTGACACCTTTTCCTGCTCTGAAACCGCCGCTGTCTGCGCGACAGCAACACGCCCAGCAAGAACAGAAGCTCGATTAGGCCGGCCGCACCGCCACCGCTGGCACGCTTTGGCGGGCGTGGCGGGAGCCCAGCACTGGTCGTCGACCAGAACCAGGAGGGTACGCCGCCCACAATCAGCAGCGTCGAGGTCGAGTCCCCAGAGGCGACCGAGGCCGTATGCCGAACGCAGACCTTGTCTCCGGGGAAAATGAATCCCGGCGTGACGGTGAACGTCCGGCTGCAGCCAATGGAATATTCACCGTCATGAACGCTGATCGCGACCGGGCCATCGATGCCCGTAACTGTCACTGCGTCCGAAACCACTATAGTTCCCGTCCCGACATTGTCCCGCGACGTGAATTGGAGTTCGTCAGGCGTCGTATCGCATCGAGTAAATGGGATGCTTTCCGACTGGGCCTGCGAGGTGACCTCCAGCACGTGCGGATAGCAATCGGTCACTGCGGTCTGTGGAATCATCAGCCGGTATGAATCGTTCAGTATTCCGGCCAGCGTTGCGAGAGTCCCGGCGACTTGCGCCGCATCCGGAACAATACTATAGCTACCGCCTGTGTCCTCGGCGAGTGACTCCATCAGTGCATTAACTACGGCGTTCTCGGCCGTATTGGCTACACGTACGGTGAAGACCGCGATGCTGTTGTCGTTCGCAAGAGCGACAAGATCGCTTTGAGTTTGGGTGGAGTAATTGTCGCGGTGACTGCCGATCAGGATAATCGCTTTCGGACCATTCGGTAACGCGACCGGTGGGGCGACAAACTGGTTGACCGCCCGATTCATGGCATCAAACACCATTGTGGGATTCGGGCTGGAATAAAAGTGACCAGGTAACGAAAGGAAGTCGACCAAGGTGTCGGTGCCGACACCTGCGTCAATCTGTGTCAAAGGCTGTACGACGGGTCTACGGGCAAAGGGACGTAAACTGCTCTCGGATATCATCGGTACGAACCCAATTATCGCCGCGTAATCACCCACGGCCATCTGGTTGACAAAGTTCACGATCTGGCTGGCTACGAAAGAGTCTATTGCGTTGACAAAGACGACCGAAACCTTTTGTGCCGGGTCCTGGTCGGGCGGCAGGCTCAAGGTGAATGTGTCGAGCGGCGCAGCGTCCAGCTTGACGGCGAAATCGCCGCGCGTCAGCCCGGTGACCGAACCGCTCCCGTCAGTAACCCTGACGTAGGCCTCGATGGCACCGGTGTTCGGTCGTGACTCGACTCGCAGATCGATGTCGGCGCGTGCGGGAGCTGCGGTGAGCGTCGACGCAACAGCGAGCAGGGCCAACGATCGCAACTCGATGAATAAGCGGATGATTTGCGTCATATGCGGCCTCCTCTCAGGCGTGGTCCATGCTGGGGGTGCCTTGCAGCCGCAGTCTTGAAGAAAACATGATTTCGCCCTGATACCGGTCTAATATTTTTCTCACCGGGCGTCCCGGCATGCATAGGCCCTGAGCTACAGATGAATTCACCGGTCAGTACCCCGACCACCAACGCGCTCGAACAGGGATTCCGGCTGGGCGCGCTCAGCATCGATCCCAGGTCCGGGGAGGTGGACGGCCCTGGTGGCCGCGAAAAGCTCGATCCCAAGGTGGCAACAGGCCGGGCAGGTGGTCTCGCGCGAGAACCTTTTGGCAAGCGTATGGCCAAACGCCGTCGTGACCGACGACGTGCTGTCGCGATGCATCTACGAGCTTCGCAAGCAGCTACGGCAAGCAGGCGACGACGAACAATACAAAGAGATGATCGATACCGTTCCCAAGCGCGGCTATCGCCTGAATGCCAAGGTGACATTTGCGTCCACCCGACTGACTAACGCAACCAGTCGGGGACGGCGCATTGTCGCGCTGCTCGTCGCAGTTGCTGCCGTTGTCTCACTGTCGATTGTTGTCAGCCAGCGTATCGAGCAAACGCCGGCGCCAGCGCAGTTGTTACCGGAAGCTAAGACGGCGTATTCAATCGCAGTTCTTCCTTTCGTCGACATGAGTGCCACTCAGGATCAGGAATACCTGGCGGATGGCATTGCGGAGGAAATTCTCAACCACTTGTCGCAGACCAGCAATCTGCGGGTGATTGCAAGAACGTCTTCTTTTGCCTTTCGCGATCAGCCCGTGGACATCGCCGCGATTGCAGCGCGGCTCGACGTCAGTCATGTCCTCGAGGGCAGCGTGCGGCGGTCTGGAGAGGATGTACGGATTACCGTCCAGCTCATCGAAGTATCGAGCAACTCGCATGCCTGGTCGCAGACCTATGAACGCTCGATCAAAGACTTGTTTAGAGTTCAGGACGAAATCGCTACCTCGGTCGCCACAGCACTGAACATCACGCTTGCGGGCGCGAGGCCGAGTGGCGGTCCGTCCGAGAGTATCGAGGCGTATGAAAGTTTCCTGCAGGGGGAATTTTTCTACTATCGCCGCTCTCCCGGTGACATCGAGCGTTCCATCCAGCACTACGAGGAGGCTGTTTCCACCGATCCTCGTTACGCCAGGGCCTGGGCCGCGCTCGCAGGCGCGTACTCCATGCTGGCGTGGACCGAGACGATCATCGATAAGGCAATGCAGCGGCGTCAGGGCGAGGCGGCACATAAAGCCGTTGAACTCGATCCGCAACTCGCGGTGGCGCACGCTCGCCTGTCCCAGTTCTATTTCGAAACCGGGGATTTCGAGAAGGGTGAAGAGCATGAAAACCGGGCAGTGGCACTTGACCCGGATGAGCCACTCGTATTGAGCACCAGCAGTGTCGGCGTCTATTTGTCAGGCGACATTGACCGGGCGCTCTCGATGCAACGCCGCGCGGTTGCAGTTGATCCGTTGGGCACGGTTCGGAGGCAGAATTTGGCCGTGCTATTGCTGGCAAGCGGTCGACTGGACGAGGCAATGGCAGAGTTCCACACAGTGCTGGAATTCCGTCCGGACCCGGAAATGGAATTCGAGATCGCCCGCATTCTGATCCTGCAAGGGCGATACGAAGAAGCCAGGCTGGCTGTCGAAAAGCTGCCCGCAGGCAAATATCGCGATCATGGGCTCGCATTGCTGTACCAGTTGCCCGGCTTTCTGGCAGATGCGGACGCCGCGCTGAAACGACTGGCCGCGGAGCCCGGGGAAATTATGGACGCCGTGCGCCTGGCAGAGGTCTACGCATTTCGTGGAATGAACGATGATGCGTTCGCGACCCTGCATAAGAAGAAGGCGGAACTCGAATTCGACAGGACTTTAGGGATCGCGTGGGTTGGGCGCCTGCAGACCGAGGCACGCATATCGCCTTTCCTGAAGTCGCTCTACGCTGATCCGCGCTGGACTGCCCTGATAGCCAAACCTCGTTGACGGAATCGCAGCATCAGTTCTTTACAGACGCAGACTGACTGGCGGCCTCGCCCGTTCCTGCCGGCTGCTGCAGCGCATAGACCGCCGGTAATACCAGCAAGTCGGCAATCAATGCGCCCGTAAAGGTCACCGCCGCGACAATTCCCATGTCGTGAATCGCCAGCAGCTTGTTGCTCATCATGCTTAGAAATCCGCCGACTATTGCGAGCGTCGTGAAAAACACAGCGCGACCCGTACCATGCATGGCGCGGCGGATTTGCGCAGCGACGTCGCCTTTACCATCCTGACACGATCGCAGGCGCAGAATAATGTGCAGCGTATCGTCTACAGCAATACCGAGCGCAATGGCCAGGACGACGACGGTACCAATACGCAAGACAATCCCTGTTGCTGCCATGAATGCAAGCGGCAGCAGCAGCGGTAGCACATTCGCTACAGTAGCGGCGATGAACAGGCGCCGCTCTCTCAGCGCCAGCCACAACATGGGCAAAACGACGGTGAAGCCGGTCACCATGCTGACTATCATGTCGCGCAGCAGCAGGCGCATGCCGTACTGGGAGAGCCACCACTGCCCTACGATATCGACCTCGTATTCCGGGCCCCACGCCTCTGATGCGATCCGCGTCAGGTCTTCGTGATATTCACCGGCTCGCTGAGTGCCGATATCTCCGAGGCGAACGATCACGGCTAGTCGACTCAGGTCTTCGGTCACGAGCTCGCGCACCTGGTATTGCGTATCAGGATAGCTGCGCATTGCCCGCAATGCCGCCGCACGCGATTCTTCCGAGTGCGTGCCGGTCAGGAGGTCACGCACTGACCAGATGTGCTGCGTCTCGGGCAATGCGCGCACTGCACGAACAAAGTTTGCCAGTTGCTGCATCGATACGTCGTCGAGCATCGACCCGCCGTCGCGTCGCCGAATACTGAGCTCGGGTCCAAGAAAACCGCCGAAGTCACGCTCGAGAACCGCCTGTGCCACTGACACTTCATGGTCTTCGGGAAGCTCTTCATTGAACTTCTGGTCGATGCGC
>JAHKKM010000246.1 GCA_020027645.1 Pseudomonadota bacterium | reverse complement strand
CGTACTATATGCAACGGTACGGCTTATCCTGGGGTCAACTTAAGGCGGATGCGAAACGCATCAAAACGACCTGAGCGACACTTCCTCGGTAGCAAGGTTTCGCAGGGTATCTTTCATACGATTCAGGACGGAATCCGGCAGCTTGCTCTGGCGTGATATGCCAAATGCGGCCGGATCCGGTTCCCGCGCATCGCGCCTGCGCAGCGCCGGATGCTGCGCCTCGACCGATCGTGCAAAATCTGCCGGGCGATCGCAGAAGTCCTCGTACGACAAAACTGAAAAACGCATTGAGCCCAACAAGGCCTGTTGACGGCGTGCCTGTTCCTCATGGTAGACCACTTGCCGGCAGACATCCTCGATTGGATCCCCCGGAGTCGCACCGCTGTGACGTGTTCCGTACGGTGTATCGAGATCTCCGGCTATGACATCGCGCGCCACATAAAGTGATTGCGCCAGGTACAGCGGATCGCGTCTCAGACAAATGAACCAGGCGTTGGGCAGCAATTTCGCCACGAGATCGGCACAGGTATTCAGCCGGTTGACCTTGTTGACCAGCGGCAGGCCGTAGTGTGCCTCGAGAGCGCCGAAAAACTGAGGCATCGTGCGCGGTGCATCGCCCTGCAAAGTCCCCGGTACCTGGTCCCTGTCACTCCCCAGCCAGCGATCCCAGATATACAAGCCGTCGTTTGCGCCGGAAAGCCCCCTGCTCTTTCCGTAGAACGCATCGTAGTCGCCGGCCTTGAGCCTTGCCACTCGTCCGAACAGGATGCTTGCCGTGATCGGCGATTTAGGAAACAACGCCGTGAGATTATTCAGGTAGCACACGTCAAAAGTATTAATGAGATATTGCGCAACGAGCGTGGTGCCGCTACGCGGCGGTCCGACGACGATGATGATCGGTTTGACCGGAGGCGGTGCAGCAGCATAGAGGCGTCTTTCGCGGCGGCGCAACACCAGGTCAACCGGCATCAAGCCAAATCCCGCGGCAGCTTGCAACATCGCGGACCACGCGGCCCGGTTGCCCGAGGTCAGCAGCCTGTATACCAGCCCGAATGGATTTTTTATGTGCGCAGGAACATAGCGATTCCACCAATGCGTACGCCCGGCGTTCATGCAATCAATCGCCGTGCATCGCTAGTGGGCAAACGTAGGCCGGTATTGGCGTAAATCCCGCTCAGCAACGATGCTTTGCACGTGCCGGCCCATGGTCAGCGGCTCGAAATTGCGTAACAGCAGCTCGAAGAATTCGTCCATCAATTTAAGCTTCTTCTCGAGCGGCATGGTCATGGCCGGAAAGAACGCGAGCTCGCTGTCATCTTCCCTGCCCATGAAATCGAGCGGATGCAGCAACAATGACGGCTCGGTGCGCGTGAGTTTGCAGATCGCAATCGCAAAGCGCAGATAGAGCCGGGCGACGAATCGCGAGTAGCTAGCGAGATAAATCAGGTAGCTGAAATGGATGGGTGTCTTGAAAATCGGTAGAGTGGTGACCGGCAACTCCAATAAACTTTTGCCATCGAGATTCCAGCGATAGGGCTTTACCGGGCGAAACGCGTCCGAGAAGGAGCCGAACAAGGCTTTGCGCCGCTCCTTTTCCTCGTCACTCAAGTTGCTGGTTGCGAAGAAATAGGCCCTGGCCAGGGGATTCAGCACATTCGGAAACGCGGTGGCATCGTAATCGTAGCCTCGCTTTTGCAGTACGCGCAGCGTGGTTTCGGAAATACTGAATCCGGGGCCGCGAAAGCCCCGTACCTTGGCCCCGGTTGCAGATTCAATGGCCGCCTCCGCTTGCGCGAGTTCGCGGTCCAGGTCTTCCTCAGAGTAGAGGTGCAGCCACGGCTCGTGATTGAAACTGTGATTGCCAAACTCATGTCCGGCGGCACCCAGCTTGCCGAGAGCGTCGCGGTTCTTGTCGAGCGCGGCATCCTGGCCGACGATGAAGAACGTAATCTTGAGGTTTCTGTCATCGAGAAACTCGAGGATGCGCGGTACCACCAGGTCGAAGTAACTGGGAAAGTCCTTCCACGCCTCGCTGCCATGGGTTTTCAGGTAGGACCATTTGTTGTCCAGGTCCAGTGACAAACTCATGTTCAACCTGGCACTCACGCCTTCTGGTCTCCGATCGTGACGGGGTTGCCGTTCTGCTGCAGTGACTGGCTGGCAGCTTCCAGCACCCTGACCACGCGCAGGCCGTCCCGCCCGTCGCTCAGGGGCGTGCTGCGCTCCCGCACGCAACGCAGGAAGTGATCGCATTCGGTACGCAGCGGCTCGCCCACACGAATGTAGGGCATGGTGATATCGCCAAATCGCAATCCCACGTATTCGGCAAAGGTGTCGTAATCCGTATTGATCTCGGCGCCCTTGTCGTAGATCTTGAGCTTCTCGTTCGGCTCCAGATCATCGAACACCGCCATGCGCTTGCTACCGACGATGGTGATCTTCCGTATCTTGTGCGGATCCAGCCAGCTTACGTGCACGTGCCCCATGGCCTTGCCGCCAAAATTCATGGACATGAAGACCACGTCCTCGATGCCGGGCTGCAAATAGCTCTGGCCGCGCGCCGAGACATCGGTCGGGTTGAGGTCCAGCAAATACAGAATGACCGAGATGTCGTGCGGCGCGAAATTCCATAGCGCGTTCTCGTCCATACGCACCGTACCGAGGTTCAGGCGCTGGCTGTAGATGTAGCGAACCTCGCCGAGTTCGCCTGCCTTGATCATGTCCCGGAGCTTCTGCACTACCGGGTGGTATTCGAGCAAATGCCCGACCATCAGGATGCGCTTGTGCTTGTCGGCAAGCTTGACCAGCTCCTCGGCTTCCTTGACCGACAGCACCATCGGTTTCTCGACGTACACGTCCTTGCCGGCAAGCAGGCCCTTCTTGCATAGCGCAAAGTGGCTGGGGCCGGTGGTTGCGATGACGATGGCATCGAGTTCCGCATCCTCGGTCAGATCGTCGAAACGCGTGGTGGTCTTCTCCGGCTGGAATTGCGTTTTTGCCGTCTTCAGCTTTTTCTCGTCCAGGTCACAAATGTATTTGAGGTGTGCCTCGGGAATCTGGCTGTAGTTGCGCGCGAGATTCTTGCCCCAGCCGCCGACTCCCACGACCGCAACGTTGACTTTCTTCTGGTCCATGCCGTTTACCTGTTTCCTTTCTTTAGCTGTCTGACTGCCCGTCTTACGACAGCCAGTTGACGCAGTCCCTGATGATTTTATCCGCGGCATCGCCACTGCCATATTGCCGGCGAATTTCCTTGAGCGTTTTCGCACCGAAAGGATCCTTGGCTGCCAAGACCGCGGCAACCGCTTTGGCCAGGCCGCCGCCAGCGCCATTACCGACCAGCCGGTTGACGCCCATGTCCACCGTTTCGGTCCACTCGGTTTCGTCGCGCATTGTAAGGCAGGGCGTGTGCAGGAAGGCCGCCTCTTTCTGTACCCCACCGGAGTCCGTGATTACGACAGCGGCATTCTGAATCAGCAGGATCGTGTCGAGGTACGGCAGCGGACCAACCAGCCGCAGGCCCTTCGGCGCCTTGTAACCCATGGCATCCAGAGCCGCGCGCGTGCGCGGGTGTACCGGGAAGATAAGTTCGAGCTGTTCTGTAGCCACTTCGAGAGCCGTCAGCAGCGGTCTGAGCGCGTCTCCGTCGGTATTGACCGGGCGGTGCGCAG
>JAHKKM010000245.1 GCA_020027645.1 Pseudomonadota bacterium | reverse complement strand
ATCGCGGAATTGCGGCATGCCGGTTGACTGCGGGAAATCCGTGACCACGCGTTCGGACTGCCCGGGAGCCAGCAATACCTCCAGTTCCGTATCGGCCGGGCGCATGGTCGCGTAGTAACCGATACCGGTATTGTGAAATTCATTGTCGGTAAGCAGCGCAAACTCCTGCGTGACCGTGTGACAGGCAACGCAAGCTGCCTTGCCACGAAACAATTCAAAGCCGCGTCGTGCCGTGGCGCTGAGCGCCTGCTCGTTCTTGCCGTAATACCAGCGGTCGAACGGTGCATCAGCTGACACCAGGGTGCGCTCGTAACTGGCGAGCGCCATGCCGATGGTCTGCACGTCCGGTCCACCGCCAAAAGCCTGTTCGAACAGATCGTCATAATCAGCAAGGCCGCGAATGCGTTCGACGGTCACGCCAATGGACAGGTTGCCCATCTCATTCTCTGCAAGCAGCGGCGACCAGACCTGGTTTTCCAGGCTGATTTCCCGGCCGTCGTGAAACAGGCGGTTCAGGAATGCAACGTTGTAGATCGTCGGTGCATTGCGGCGCACACCCCTGCCCTCGATGCCGACCGGAGTCTTCAGTTCGTTCTGTGCAAAACCCTGTTCCGGCACATGACACATCGCGCAGGACACGGTGTTGTTCGCGGACAATCGTCTATCGAAAAACAGTTTGCGCCCTAGTTGCACCTTGTTGCCGGTAACCGGGTTGTCCTCCGGAACAGGAACCGGTGGCAGACCGAGCGGCGGCGATCGCAGTACCACCAGCAGATCTGCTGCGACACCCCGCCGTTCGCTCAGGCTGATCGATTTCGTCTGATAATCGTCGCGCTCGTAGCCACCCCGGTAATCACCGGGGCCCTGTTGCGAACCGCGCTCATCACCTTGCACCGGAATTGGCGCGAGTAGCAGGACCGTCAGTACCCGCGCCAGCCGCGTCGCTTGTGTTCTGATCAGTGGCATGCCTTGGGCCCGTGTCGCGGATTGGCCGTGCCTACACTATACTTGGCGGCAGAAAAAGACCAACCGAAGGTTGGCAAACAAACAGGAGGACATCATGAAGACGAGCATAGTGCGACGCCTGTCGGCCACACTGATCGGCGCCTCTGTAATGTTTTTGGGAGCTACGCCAGGCTCTGCGGATGAAACCTGCATGTCACCGTACATGGCCAAGATCGTCGGCCAGGAAGATTTTGTTTACATCTGGACGCTCGGTGTCGAAGGACTCGGCGACGAACAGGACAAGCTGGTAACGGTCGATGTACGACCGGATTCCGACACCTACGGAAAAGTAATACACACGGTCTCGGTCGGCGGGCGCAACGAAGCACATCATTCCGGGCTGACCGACGACCGCCGTTTTCTCTGGGCCACCGGCCTCGATACCAGCAAGATCATGATTTTCGATGTGCACTCGGACCCGGCGAAACCGAAACTGGCCAAGACCATTGACGATTTCGTTGCGAAGAGCGGCGGCGTGGTCGGACCGCACACCAGTTACGCCCTGCCTGGACGCATGTTGCTGACCGGATTGTCGAACAGCGCCGATCATGGCGGCCGCACCGGCATGGTGGAATACACCAATGCCGGCGAGTATGTCGCAACCTACTGGATGCCAACGGACGATAATCTAAATGGCGCAGTCAAGGGCGGCAACTATGCCGACGGATACGGCTACGACGTTCGCGCCCTGCCGCGAAGGAACGTGCTGGTCAGCTCATCGTTCACCGGCTGGAACAATTACATGATGAACCTCGGCACACTGATGGCCGATGCCGAAGCGATGCAGCGTTTCGGCAATACCGTGGTTGTCTGGGATTTGCACACGCGGAAGCCGAAGAAGATCCTCGACGTGCCCGGTTCACCGCTCGAGATCCGTTGTGCCTGGGGCGCCAGGAGTAATTACTGTTTCACCAGTACCGCCCTGACCTCGAAAATCTGGCTGATCTACGAAGACGACGCCGGTGAATGGCAGGCCAAGGCAGTTGCCGATATCGGCGATGCCAGCAAGGTCCCGCTGCCGGTCGACATTTCCATTTCGGCGGATGATCAGCAGCTGTGGGTCAACACCTGGAACGATGGCATGACCCGCCTGTTCGACATTTCGGATCCGTACGCGCCGGTGCAGGTCATGGAGCAGAAGATCGGTGCACAGTTGAACATGGTGTCACAGAGCTGGGATGGCGAGCGCGTGTACTACACTTCGTCACTGCTCGCCAACTGGGACAAGGTGGAAGCGCCGGAAGGTGAGGATCTGCAGTTTTTCAAAGGCTACACCTGGAAAGACGGCAAGCTTGAGCACCAGTTCACCGTGGACTTCCTGGCGGCGAAGCTCGGCACACCGCACCAGATGCGCTTCGGTGCGTATTCACTGTATGGCAAGTGAGTAGCGCAGCAAGCACTGCGACGACAACGGTGCGAGAGTCTGTTGGGATACTGCTGCTGTCGCTGGCAACGGCGGCAGCAGCTCAACAGCATCACGAAGCGACAAGCCCGCCAACGGTGCTGGCGCCGGGATATTCGGCGCTCGAATTCCCGGCACCGATAGCCGGCAGTTACTCTCTTCCGCCACTTGGTAAGGCAGCCGACGGACAACTTCTCGACAGTGCCGGCCAACCTGTCGCACTGCATTCGCTTTATGACGGCAAGGTCATCATTCTGAGTTTTATTTACACCACCTGTCCCGACGTCAGCGGTTGCCCGCTGGCCACTTTCGTTCTGGGTCGCGTGCAGGAGCGCCTGGCTTCCGATGAACGCCTGAAGGATAAGGTGCGACTGATCACGGTGAGTTTCGATCCGGTGAATGACACGCCCGAGGTCATGACCCGTTACGCCGGAAGTTTCCGGCGCGGCGGCTTTGACTGGCAGTTCCTGACTGCCGACTCCGAGGCAAGTCTCGATCCGGTCCTTGACGATTACGATCAGTGGGTCATTCGCACCCGGGACGCGCAGGGAAAGCCGAGCGGTGCACTGTCACACATCCTGCGTGTCTACCTGATCGATGAGCAGAAAAATATTCGCAACATTTACAGCCCATCGTTCCTGCACCCTGACTTGCTGCTGGCCGATATCCAGACAGTGATGGAGCAATAACAATCGGGGTCAGACCACGATTGTTCCTGGAGCCAGTGCCAGAATCGTGGTCTGAACCCGATTTTGCTAGCTATCCATCGTGCCGTGATGCTTGGTGGGTGCTACTGACTCTGTGTCGTCGCGGACGCGAAGTTCCGACAGCAGGAGCAGGATGCGCCGAAGCATACCGTTCTGCGATCCACGCATCCCCTCTTCTTCCGCAACGGCAAGTTCGGCGACATCGTATTGCCAGGAACGCAGCACGCGAATCTTTTCGTCGAGCTCAAGATCGGGGGACGACATGACGTCTTCCGGATTCGCAAATACCGAACCCGGATTGATGATCGCCTGTTTGAACCAGGTTGGAGAGTCGTGATTCAAGGCTGCAGGTCCCACTCTTTGAGTTTCCTGGCCGCCGTGCCGAAAGGACCGAGCTGGAATACTGCCGCACCGGCCGGCGAGAACGTGAATGCTTCGAACGGTTCGGCGAGCATCGCATCGAGGTACTCCCGCGGGGCAACACCGGTGCTGACGTGCGGATTGAAATTCTCTCCCGAGTACCTTGGTACGAAGTTGGAAACGTAATCGATCAGGCCCGCGTCCTGGGCAGGGTCGTCG
>JAHKKM010000244.1 GCA_020027645.1 Pseudomonadota bacterium | reverse complement strand
ATCGCGGCCTTCATGCCCGCGTTCACGAAAGCGCGCGCTATGCCGAGTCCGATGCCGCTGGCTCCGCCGGTAATGAATGCGACCTTGCCTTTAACGATCTTCATGGTATGTCCCCTGTCTCAATCCGATGTTCCTGCTGTTCCCGTACCTTGACCTCCGCAATTGCTACTCCGTATGACCTGACACCCGACCACATGATCCACGCGGCCAATGGCAGCATGATCGCGGCCGAGACGGACAGCGAGTATCGCAACAGTTGCTCATCGCCGATGACGTAATCGGTAAAGACCGCGATAAAGGTCGGGCCAATGCCGCCGCCGATCACCGCAAACACGAACAGGTACAAGGCAGTGACCTGGCCGCGCATTTCATTGGGCGTCACACTTTGCAGCGCGGCATTCTGCGGCACGGCGCCGCCGATCCCGATCATGAACGCCAGTGCCGCCGCCAGAACGGCGAGCCATGGATTCGGCATCAGCGGACCGGCAATGGCAAAGATCGGGCCGATCGTATAAGCGATGGCAACGACCCGAAGGTTCGCATCGTTCCGCGTACGCGCAAACCTTTCGGTCAGCCAGGTTCCCAGCAGCAGGCCGAAGGGCGCCGCGATGAGCAGTGCAACACCGAGTATCAGTCCCGTCCTCGGCGCAGACCAATCGTAGGTGCGTTGAAAGAAGACCGGCTGCCAGGCCCTGGTGCCGGCAGATTCGATGGCCGCTACGGCGAGCCCGAAAAACTGTGGCGCATAGACCCGCCAGTGTTTGACCAGGTAGGCGATAACCTCGTACAGCGGCATCGCCTTCGTCAGTTTGATCATGCGACCGCGGCGCGGCGGCTCCGGTACGGTCGTCATCAGTGCGGCGACCACCAGTCCCGGTACACCGACGATGATGAAGACGAGCTGCCAGTTGCGAAGCACAAAGCCGGTGCCCGGAATCGCTACGCTGGAAATATTGAGCAGCATCTGGATGACGACCGCACCGAGCACGAGGGAAATGCCAAGCCCGCCAATGAAACCGAGCTGCAACACCGCGATGGCCCTGGGCAATCGCTCGCGCGGAAAGTAGTCTGCCATCATGGAATAGGTGGCGGGACCGTTCAGGATTCCCCCGATCCCCATGCCCATGCGAAAGACGAACAATTGCCAGAAGGTCTGTGCAACTCCGCACAGCGCTGTCATCGTGCTCCAGAAAGCGATGCCCGCACTCAGGATGTATTTACGCGGCCAGATGTCGACGTACCTCGATGCGGGTACGGCAAGGAACGCATTGAATACGACGACGGCAAAACCGAGCAGCAGGCTGATCTGCGTGTCGGACAAACCGAGATCCGCTTTGATCGGCTCGACCAGCAAGGTCATGATGCCGCGATCGAGTTCCAGGAACAGCAGCGCCAGCGCGAATATGCTGACCGCATACCATGCCGTGCGGCGCTCCGGCCATCCCTGGGCACCGGTTTTGGTCGGGATTTCGCCGGCGAGCGATTCTGTATCCGTTGGTAACTGTTGCTTCATCGTTTATTGACTCTGCCGGCACGGCTGTTGCCGGATATCATACGCATCGTTGCTCCACCCGACAGGTGCATTTCGCTTGCAGTCGAGTCTCAGTTCGGCAGTGGTGGAGTTTTGTCACGCACCCTATTGCTGAATCGATAAAGCGACGACAGGAAGAATTGATCAATGGCCGAATTGTTGAATCGACGAAGCAACTCGAGGAACTGACTTTCAATGGTTGATCGTTCAAGGCTGACTTCACTTGTGCTGGCTGTGTCTGCAGTACTGATTTGCAGCTGCAGCGAACAACAACAGGAATCACAGACGGCATCCGGTGCGCGTGCCGCCAATGTCGATGCTGCGCGATTGAGCGCGGCCGGAAGCGATCCGGACAACTGGATGAGCAACGGCCGAACGTATGCGGAAGAGCGCTTCAGCCCGCTGACCGAAATAAACGACAGCAACGTGCAGAGTCTCGGCCTTGCCTGGTATTTCGAAGCCGATTCGAACATGGGCACGGAAGCGACGCCCATTGTCGTCGACGGTGTCATGTATACGACCGGCACCTGGAATGAGCTGCATGCAATCGACGCAGCGACTGGCAAGGAAATCTGGCGATACGACCCGCAGCTCCCGCGCCACTGGATACGCTACACCTGTTGCGGTACGGCCAATCGGGGAGCGGCTGTGTGGAAAGGCCGCGTCTATTTCGGCACCATCGACGGCCGCCTGATCGCGGTCGACGCCGATACCGGGAAGCTCGCCTGGCAAGTGCAGACCACGGATCCGGACAAGCCGTACTCCATCACCGGCGCGCCGCGCGTGGTCAAGGACAAGGTCATCATCGGCAATGGCGGCGCGGAGTTCGGCGTGCGGGGCTACGTCACCGCCTACGATGCAGCGAGCGGCGAACAGTCTTGGCGGTTCTATACCGTGCCCGGCAATCCGGCAGATGGTTTCGAATCGCCCGCGATGGAAATGGCGGCAAAGACCTGGAAGGGCGAATGGTGGGTTGCGGGCGGCGGTGGCACCGCCTGGGACTCGTTTTCCTTCGATCCGGAACTCGATCTTCTTTATATAGGCACAGGCAACGGCTCTCCGTGGTCGCGCGATCTCCGCAGCCCGGGCGGCGGTGACAACCTCTTTCTCTGTTCGATCGTCGCGGTCGATCCCGATAACGGCGAGTATGTCTGGCATTACCAGGCCGTACCCGGAGAGAACTGGGATTACAACTGCGTGCAGCAGATGACCCTCACCGACCTCGAGATCGACGGCAAGCCGAGAAAAGTCCTGATGCAGGCGGCCAAGAACGGTTTCTTCTACGTGCTTGACCGAACGACTGGCGAGTTACTGTCTGCGAACAATTTCGTGCCGGTCTCCTGGGCGAGCCACATCGACATGGAGACCGGGCGCCCGGTCGAAATCGAGGAAAACCTCTACGGCGTCGAGGAATCCAGGAACATCACGCCGGGGCCATTCGGCGCTCACGTCTGGCACCCGATGTCGTACAGCCCGCTGACCGGCCTGGTGTACATCCCGGCACAGGAAAATGTGTTCAGTTACAGCCGCACCGCCACCTACGAGCACAAGGCGATGTCGTGGAATATTGCGCAGAATCCTGACGCGGAACTCGCTCCCGGTGTCGCCGAGTTCGTCAACAAGGGTTACCTGCTCGCCTGGGATCCCGTGAGCAACTCGGAGGCGTGGCGCGTGCCACACGACAAAGACTGGAACGGCGGGATCCTCGCGACCGCGGGTAACTTGCTGGTGCAAGGCAGCTCGGACGGCAGGCTCGTCATCTACAGTGCGGACGACGGCAAGGTACTCTGGGAAATGCCGATACACACCGGCGCCGTAGCCGGGCCGATCAGTTACTCCGCGGGTGGCGAACAATTCATCGCGGTGGCGGCCGGCTGGGCCGGTGCAATCCCGATCCTGGGCGGCGGAGTGACGCCGACGCACAATGCGCCCATGAGAATCCTCGCATTCAAACTTGGCGGCACAGAGACGCTTCCTGCGCCAACGGGAACCGGTACTGCGGCATTGCCGGAGATTACCGCCAGCGCGGAAACGATCGCGGAAGGCTCGCTCCTCTACGACAATATCTGCCGCACCTGTCATGGTTTCAGCGTGATCTCCGGCGGAATGATCCCCGACAGAAGGGAGAACCCCGGTGATCGATGTTTATTTCTGGCCCACCGGCAACGGCAAGAAGATCACCATCATGCTCGAGGAATGCGGCCTGGAATATCGCATCATCCCGATCAACATCGGCAAGGGCGACCAGCACACTCCAGAATTCAAACGCATCAGCCCGAACAACAAGATGCCCGCGATCATCGATCGCGACGCCGAAGGCGGGCGGCTGTCGATATTCGAATCCGGGGCCATACTCCTTTATCTCGCGGAAAAAACCGGCCGGCTGCTGCCGAAGACGACGCGCGAACGATTCAAGGTGTTGCAATGGCTCTTCTGGCAGATCGGCGGACTGGGACCGATGGCCGGCCAGGCACATTATTTTCTTCGCTATGCGCCGCACAAGAACGAGGAAGGCATGCGGCGTTTTCGCCAGGAAGTG